>JBLNBI010000108.1:0-13512 GCA_050259815.1 Actinomycetota bacterium
GCCGTCCAGGCCCTGTTCGATGCACTGGATGCCTTCCCTCAGGCCCGTATCATCTTCACGAAGGCTAATGCCGACAGCGGTGGTCGCCTCATCAACCGAATGGTCGATGACTATGTTGCCCGCCAACCAGAGCGGGCGAAGGCCTTTGTCAGCCTGGGGCAGTTGCGCTACCTCAGCCTGATGCGTCAGGCGGATGCGGTGGTGGGCAACTCCTCCAGCGGACTTATCGAGGCGCCGTCCGCCCTTACTCCTACGGTAAACATCGGCGATCGGCAGAAAGGCAGATTGAGGGCGCCCTCCGTCATTGATTGCGCCGATGATGCCGGTGCAATCGAGGCGGCCTTGGGCCGAGCTCTTTCCCCGGATTTCCAGGCCATTGCGGCCAAGGGAGAAAATCCCTACGGCCGGGGCGACGCCTCACAGCATATCAAGAACAAGCTGCGGGACGTGTCCCTGGAGGGCATCCTGCTCAAGCGTTTTTATGACATCGAAGGATTGGCGGAGCATTAATGAGCCTACAGATCGGATCCGTTTCAGAGTTGAATCTGGACAGTGCCCGGGTCCCGGGCTTCTACGCGGCGAACTGGCAGCGGAAAATCGCCCTTAGCAATGAAGAGTTCTACCGCTGGCAATTCATGTCCTTGCCCAGAGCGCCCGGCATCGACAGCTGCGTGGTGGCCTATGACCCCGAGAGGGATGCCATCGCGGGGGTCATGGGCTTGAATCCCCGCCCCTTCCACCTTGGGGGCAAGGTGGTCAATGGGGCCGAACTGACCACCTGGGTCGTGGCCGAGGCGTATCGCAGCACTGGCGCCGGCGCCAAGATTCTCGGCCATATCCAGTCCTCCTATGATGCCTTGATCGGCATGGGCATTTCCGCCATGGCCCTGCCGGTGTATATGCGCTCGGGTTTTCGCTATCTGGCCGCTATTCCCCGCTTTGTACGGGTGTACGACTTCGATGCCGTGTCTGCGGTAGCGGTGGTCGACTCCGTGGCGAAGAAGCTGGCGCGGCAGTGGCAGGACAATACCCTTCCCGTTCCTTACAGCGTGCGTGAGGGCATTGGCGACGACGTTGATGCCCTTTTCGGGCGCTTGGCCAGCCGCTACAACCTGTACGCGCGGGATGCCGGCCACCTGCGCTGGCGCTACGAGCAGCATCCGATTTTTCGCTACCGCGTCTTCGTGGTGCGTCCCGACGCCGGTGCTGGCGCAGCGCTGGTAGTGCTTCGCCAGGAAACGGCGGTATCCGGGCTTAACCTCTTCCATGTTACCGACTGCATCGGCGATGAAGATGCCATGCCTGCCGCGTTTGCCTTCATCGATGACTTCTGCCGGCAGGAGGGCGCCCATGTTGCGGATTTCTACTGTACGGCCGCCAGGGTAAGCAAGTATCCCTTGAGCTCCGGCTGGTTCTCCACGGTGGATGACGGATGTTTCAAGTTCCCGCACCTCTTCCATCCGGTCGAGGTGCGCACGCCGGCCACCACATCCCTGATTTACTGGGCTCGGGAGGATTTCACCGAAATGTGCGACTTCTCGCGGCTCTACGTAACCAAACAGGATGCCGACTTCGATCGGCCGGTACTCAAGGGCGAGTAGGGGTATGGCGCTCACCGTTGTCATGTATCATTATGTTCGGCGCCTGACCGAGTCGCGGTATCCGGAAATCAAGGGGCTGGAGCGGGATCTTTTCGTCCAGCAACTGCGATATCTCAAACGCTTCTATGTGCCGGTTACCGGCCAGCAAGTGATCGAGGCGGTGCAGGGCAGGGGCAGTCTGCCGGAGAATGCCGTCCTGCTGACCTTCGACGACGGTTATCTGGACCATTTCACCACCGTTTTTCCCATCCTGCGCCGGGAAGGGCTTTTCGGGGTCTTCTTTCCCCCCGCACGCTGCGTCTTGGAGGGCAAGGTGTTGGATGTTAACAAGATCCACTACATCCTTGCCTCCACTCCGGACAAATCCAGTCTGGTGGCCGCAATCGACGAAGCAGTCGAGGAAGCCAGGTCGGAATTCGACCTGCTGCCGCTGCAGCATTACCGGGACCATTACGCAGTGGCCAGTCGCTTCGATCCCGCCGAAGTCATCTATATCAAACGCATGCTACAGGTCGCGCTGCCGGAGGTCCTGCGGGCCCGCTTGGCGCAACGGCTATTTGCGCGCTTCGTATCATCCGACGAAAAATCCTTCGCCCATGAACTGTACATGGATGAGGATCAGGTGGCATGCCTCGTGGACAGCGGGATGATGGTGGGCAGCCATGGCTACAACCATGAATGGCTTGATGCCTTGCCGCCGGAGGAACAGGCCAGGGAAGTGGATTTGTCTTTGGATTTCATGGAACGCGTCGGTGCAGGCCGGAAAAATTGGATAATGTGTTATCCGTATGGAGCGTGGAACGCTTCATTGCTCGATATCCTGCGCCAGCGGGGCTGTGCCCTGGGATTCACCACCGAGGTGGCCCTGGCCGATCCGGCGGGGCACGATCCCCTCCTGTTGCCACGGCTGGATACCAACGATCTGCCCAAAAATGCCGCTGCGGATCCGGTCGCCTGGACTACGGCCGTCAAGGGGTAACTAATTGATAAGGAGTTCTGATTCGCCATGAATTGGCAGGCGAGCTGCATTCTTCCCGGCATGTCTCTGCGGGAGACCATTGGCAATCTGGATCGCTCTGCATTGCAGATAGCTTTGGTCACCGACGGTGCCGGGCATCTTCTAGGCACCGTGACGGACGGCGATATCCGCCGTGCCATCATCCGGGGAGCCGACCTGGATAACCCCATCAGCCAGGTGATGAATCCCAAACCTTTTGTGCTGCCCCAGGGGACCAGCGGAGGCCACTGCCTGTCTTTCATGCGCAAGCATGCCATCCACCAAGTGCCCTTGGTGGACGAAGCCGGCAAACTGGTGGGGCTTGTATCCCTGGATGCCCTTATCGGCGCCGTCGAGCGCCCCAATCCGGTGGTGCTCATGGCCGGCGGCCTGGGGACGCGCCTGCGCCCTCTTACCGAGAACTGTCCTAAGCCCATGCTCATGGTGGGCGGCAAGCCTATCCTGGAAAATATCCTGGAAAGCTTTGTCGAACAGGGTTTCCGGCACTTCTTCCTGGCGGTCAATTATCGGGCCGAGATGATCCAGGAACACTTCCAGGACGGAGCCCGGTGGGGCGTCAATATTCAGTACCTCCACGAGAACCAGCGTCTGGGTACGGCCGGCGCCTTGAGCTTGCTGGGCCAGCCGCCGGAGAATCCGATCATCGTCATGAACGGCGATCTCCTCACTCGGGCAAGCTTTACGGACATGCTGGAATTCCACGAGTCCCATGGCGCCGCAGCCACCATGGCCATCCGGGAATACGACTTCCAGGTCCCCTACGGAGTGGTTCGGGTGGATGGAGCCAAGATCGTTGAGATCGAGGAGAAGCCGATCCAAAATTTCTATGTCAACGCGGGCATTTACGTTCTTTCTCCCCTGGCTCTCCAACACATCCCGAAGAACGCCTTTTTCGACATGCCTCAGCTATTCGAAAAACTGCGTCAACAGGCGGCGAGGACCTGTGCTTTCCCGCTACGGGAGTATTGGATCGACATCGGCCGGGTCGAAGAATTCGAGCGTGCTCAGGAAGAGTGGATTGACGGAGGTAACACTTGATCGACGGTAAACGGGTGCTCGGGCTTATCCCTGCCCGAGGCGGGTCCAAGGGACTGCCCGGCAAGAATATCCGCCCCCTGTGCGGCAAGCCCCTGATTGCCTGGAGCATTGAACAGGGCCGAGCTTCCGCTTGTGTGGATGCCGTGGTGGTCAGCACCGACAGTCAGGAAATCGCCGATGTGGCGCGCACCTACGGGGCGGAGGTTCCTTTCCTGCGGCCTGCTCATCTGGCTGCAGATACGTCTCCCACCATTGACGCGGTGATCCATGCCCTGGATTTCCTGGCCGCCGAAGGACGGGAGTTCGATATCGTAGCCTTGCTGGAGACCACGTCCCCTTTGCGGGATGTCAGCGACATCGACGAAGCCGTTGCTGCCCTGGTGTCGACACCGGGAGCAGAGAGCATCGTGGGGGTTGCCCAAGTGGAGGGCGCCCATCCCGACTTTCTGACGACCATGGACCGGGGGTTCCTCCGTCCCTACCGGCAGGTGGGCATGGTGGCCAAGCGTCGCCAGGAACTGGAGGCCCTGTTCTATCCGGAAGGCACCATTTACGTTTCCTACGCCGAGTCCTTACGCCGGCGGCGATCCTTCTATCACGAGGCCACCTTGGGCCATGTGGGGGACCGGTATAAGGCCTTCGAGATTGATGAGTTGTGCGACGCCATCGCCGTGGAGGCGCTCCTGGCTGCCAAGTTGAAAGGAATTCTATGACTGAAAAGAGTTATAGCGAGCGCCTGCGCCATGTTATCCCCGGCGGCGCCCACACTTATTCTCGCGGCGACGACCAGTTCCCGAGCAATGCACCGCAGATACTGGTCCGCGGCAAAGGGTGCCATGTCTATGACACGGATGGCAGGCGTTATCTGGACTATGGCATGGCCCTGCGGGCGGTCAACGTGGGTTATGCCGAAGACGAGATCGATGAGGCGGCTATCGCCCAGATCCGAAATGGCAACAACCTGACCCGTGCCTCCACCATCGAACTGGAAGCCGCGGAGCTGTTGGTGGATTTGATCGATTCGGTGGATATGGTGAAATTCACCAAGAACGGTTCCACCGCCGTCTCTGCCGCGGTCAAGCTCGCACGGGCCTATACGGGTCGGGAGTTGGTGGCGCGTTGTACGGAGCATCCCTTCTTCTCCTACGACGACTGGTTCATCGGATCGACGCCGCTGACCCGGGGCATCCCCCAGGAAACCCTTGAGAAGACCAAGCTGTTCGCCTATGGCGACTTGGCCTCGATGGAGCGCCTTGTGGACCAATTCCCTGGGCAAATCGCCTGCGTAGTGCTGGAAGCGGCCACTACCGAGGCGCCGCCTCCAGGCTTCCTGGAAGGATTGAGGGCGCTCTGCGACAAGAATGGCATCCTTCTGGTGCTGGACGAAATGATCACGGGCTTCCGCTGGCACTTGAAGGGAGCACAGCACGTCTATGGTCTCAGCCCGGACATCTGTACCTTCGGCAAAGCGATGGCCAACGGCTACTCGGTGGCCTGCGTTGCCGGTCGCCGGGAGATTATGGAATTGGGCTCCATCGACAAGCCAGGCCAGGAGCGGACTTTCCTGCTCTCCACTACCCACGGGGCGGAGATGAACGGACTCGGGGCATTCGTGCGGACCGTGGGCTTCCTGCGGGAGCATGGCGTCGTGGACCACCTGTGGGCCTACGGCCAGCGCCTCATCGACCTCATGAATCAAAAGGCCCGGGAGCACGGGGTGGCCGACAGTTTCCGGGCCGGTGGTATTGCCTGTTCCCCTTATTACCTGACCCTCGACCGTCAGGGTGCCGCTTCCCTGCCCATGCGCACCCTGTTCGCCCAGGAAATGGTCCGCCAGGGCGTGCTGATGCCCTGGATCGCCCTGTCCTGGCGCCATGGCGACGCCGAATTGGCGCAGACCGAAGCGGCCCTTGACCATGCCCTCAAGGTCTATCGCCAAGCCCTCGACCAGGGCTGGGAAAATCTCCTGGAAGGAACTCCCATCAAACCCGTATTCCGGCGCTTCAATTGAGCAAGATGCTGAACGACAAGGTTGTTGTAATTTCCGGCGGGGCCGGCCTGCTGGGGCAGCGGTTCTGCCATGCCGTGGCGGCTGCCGGCGGCGGCTGCATCGTCGCCGACCGCAACGAGGAAGCCGCCCGGCAAGTGGCGGTGTCCATCCAGGAAAAGGGCGGCCGTGCCGAGGCGATCGCGATGGACATCAACGTCCTCGACAGCATCCAGGCTGCCATCCAGGCGCTGCAGCAGCGTCATGGCCGCATCGACGCCGTGGTCAACAGCGCCTATCCCCGTAATCCCCGCTACGGGCGCAAGCTCGAGGATGTGGCCTATGGCGACTTCTGCGAAAACCTGAGCCTCCACCTGGGCGGGTACTTCCTCGTCTGTCAGCAGTTCGCCCTGCACTTCCGGGACAATGGGGGAGGGTCCATCATCAATCTGGGGTCCGTTTACGGTTCCGTTGCCCCCCGTTTCGATATTTACAAAGACACGCCCATGACCATGCCGGTGGAGTACGCGGCCATCAAATCCGGCGTGGCCCACCTGACTCGATATTTCGCCAAGTATTTCGCCAATACGGGAGTCCGGGTCAATTGCCTGAGTCCGGGGGGGATCCTAGACGGGCAGCCGGCCCCCTTCCTGGCGGCTTACCGGGAACACTGCTGCTCGGTAGGCATGCTCGCCCCGGAAGACCTCAACGGCACCCTGATTTTCCTGCTCTCCGACGCCTCACGCTTCATCAACGGCCAGGAGCTTATCGTCGACGACGGGTTCAGCCTGTGAGTGCCAAGAACCTTCGGCTGCTGCGGCGGGACGATTCCGACTTCCTGGCCCACCTGGCGGCCCTGTGGCGCCAGCAAGGGTGGCGCCCCCATTCCCACACCGAGATCGCACTTGCCTATTATGCTCAACGGCCTGCCGACCTGGGTTGCACCGCCGAAGACGTATCGTACATCGTGCTCCATGACGGGGTGCCGGTACTGGCCTTCCTTGGAGCCTTGCTGAAGGACGGGGACAGGGTACACCTGAAGGCCTTTGAGCTTCCGGCGCTATGCCTCAGCATCAATGGCTCCATCGATGCCGGCATCCACGATGCCTTCCTGAAGGAATTTTCCCGCCTGCTGGAACAGGTGGATGGTGAAGTCCTGGTTCGGGATTTCCTGGCCGGAGGGGCCCTCGGTCCCTTGGGATGGTTGCTTCTCCGGCGGGGGGCGACCTTGACTGCAAACACGCTGCAGCTCCTAGACCTCGCCCAAGACGAAGCGGTGCTTTGGCGCGAATTGCGTAAGAGCTATAAGAGCCTCATCAATTGGGGGCAGCGGGAACTGACCCTGGAATACATGGATAGCGGCAATGCCGATTGGGAACGCATGGATCTCTTCCGGCAACTCCATATCCAGGTGGCAGGACGGGAAACCCGCACCAAGCAGTCCTGGCAGAAGCAATTCAAATGGGTGGAGGAAGGCACCGCCTTTGTCATCTTCGGCTGGTGGAAAGGGGAACTGGTCACGGTCGGCATGTATACCTACACGGATCAAGTGTGTACGTACTTTTCCTCCGCATCCCGCCGTGACTATTTCGATAAGCCCCTGTTCCACTGCATGCTATGGCAGGGCATCGTCCGCGCCAAGACCCTGGGCTGCCGCTGGTTCGACGTGAACGAAAAGTATTTCCCTAATCATCCGGTGGTTCGGAACCCGGACAAGAAGCTGATGGCCATCAGCGACTTCAAGGCAGGATTCGGAGGCGAACTACGGCTCCAAACCGATCTCTCCTTGAATCTCACCCGCACCCGATCTACGGAATGAGCGAGACGATCCGTCGGCATTTCCTCTGGCCGGAGCCCCAGCCACTGGCGCCAAGACATTTCTTTTCCAGCTGCCCGGCGGATGAGGTTGAACGTCTTCTGGCGGAACTCTACCCGGCTGCCCATCCGGTGCTCTTCTCGTCGGCCAGGGCCGGCCTGGCCGGTGTGCTACAGGCCATCGGCGTCGGCCGGCCGGACTTCATCTGGGTGCCGCCCTTTTCGAGCCACTGTGTCATCGATGTGGTGGGACGTTTCGGGACACCCACCGTGATTCCGGTCGATATCCCGAAGGCCGCCCTCGTCTATCACCAGTGGGGACATCGCCAGACCGCAGCGTTCCCGGTGTCGTGCACCGTCATCGAGGATGCGGTGGACACGCTTTTCAAGCCAGGAAACTGCGTTTTTCGGTGTGGTGGGCGCTTCGTCCTGTGGTCCCTGCCCAAGACCATAGGGTCCGTCTTTGGTGGTGTGGTCTTCTGTGCTGACCTAAGTGACGCCCGGCTCCTCCGGGATTCGCTCGATCGGGTCGCAGTTCCGTGCGCCCATGCCTGGCTTAAGGTGCTTGGAAAACGTTTTCCATGGGCAGGACATTACTGGAATGACGTGGAGCCCCGGGCTGGCCGCCTTCCGGGGTTTGCCGTGGCCCAGATATGGGAATTGCTGAACCGGATAGATGGCGTTTGCGCCGGCCGGGAGGACTTCTTTCGTCGCTTTCAAGCTGCTGCGGGGGTCGCATGGGAGGACGATACTGCCTGGCCATCGAATCTTCCCCTTGTGGGCACGGCGGACGATCCTCTCTGGTCCGCCGCCGGTCCTTTCACGGCGGGGTACCGCTCCTTTAATGTGTCAGGCGCGATGCCGCAAACCGACATGCGGCGGGTGGCACCGTTGCCGGTTCATCGCGACATAGAATTTTCCGCTTTGGAGAGGGTTGCCGGGAAAATCGCCCAGCGGCAACTGCAGCCCCTCCCGGCATCAGCCCTGCCATAATGCTTACGATGAGCCAAATGCACGATTCTTACGACGCCTATGGGCATATCGCCCGTGGCAACTGGTCGCCGACGGTGACGGCGGGACGCTATCAAATCCAGGAGGCGGCGGAGAGCCTGGCCGCCCAGGACATCGCGGGCAAGCTCGCCCTGGATTCTTCCTGTCGGTTGCTTGAAATCGGCTGCGGTCCCGGCAGCATGCTGAAGGCCCTGACCCCCCTGGCGCGGGAGGCCGTGGGCATTGATCACCCGAACGTTATCCAGGTCGCCCGGAACAGATTGGCCGGCCTGCCCGTGACCCTGGTGGAGGGGCGGTTTCCGGAAGTCATGCCCGCAGGGCAGTTCGATCGGATCGTGATCTACTCAGTGCTGCACTACTGTCGGGACCTGGACGCGGTATCGGCTTTCCTGGATGCTGCCCTGAGTCTTCTCCCCCCGGGGGGGATTCTCCTGGCAGGGGACCTGCCCAACTCAGACCGCAAGGCCCGTTTTCTCGCAAGCCCCGAGGGAGAGGTTTTTCAGCGGGACTGGGCTGAGCGTATGGCAGCCAATACCGGAGCCGAGGCTTTGGAGGTGCTGGGTACCGTGCCGATGATCAAGTTCTTTGCCGATCAAGACATCCGTATTCTGGAGGAGCGCTACAGTGCCTTGGGGTATCGGGTGGAGGTCCTGGATCAGCCGCCGGACCTGCCTTTCGGCTACACCCGGGAAGATCTCCGGCTGACGGCAAGTGCCTCGGCCTGACGATGCATTCCGAGGCAGCGTAATGGTTACCTTGAGAGACCTCCGACGATGGACTCGTTCGTGGCTGAAACTCAGCTTCCTGAGCCTGGGACTGGCCGGACGCTTTCCGACAGCCAATCCCTTTGCCGAGACCCGGCGCAGTGACACCCTGTTCATCCTGGGCAGCGGGACCTCCATCAATTCCCTGACGTCTGAAAACTGGGACGAAATCCGGCGCCACGACTCGGTGGGCTTCAACGCCTGGCTGCTGCACGATTTTGTGCCTCAGTGGTATGTCTTCGAGCCATTCAAACCCCTGGAGGCTACCGCCTTCATAGGACACAACCTGGGAGTCAGGGCCGAGGATTACCGGAACACCCGGATTCTCTTAAAGGATGCGGAGCGCCACCGGTTGGGCAGTCTGCGTAAAGTGATTGGGATGCTACCGCCCCAACTGCACCGCAATGTGTGGGTCTCCTGGGACTGGGAATCCTCTTCCGACAATGTGAACGGATTCAGGGAGGAACTGCGGAGTTTCGAGCGAAAGGGCATCTTTGCCGGCAGTCGCTATCCGGCTCTCCGCAAGCGAGCCACTATTTTTTTCCTGTGTGGTCTGGCGGTCCGGGCCGGTTACAAGAAAATCGTGTTGTGCGGGGTGGATCTTACGGACTCCGGATATTTCTATTATTCCTATGCGGATCAACTTAAGGCCCGAGGATTTGACGTAGGGGAAATCTTCCCCGCCAACGTACCCCACAAGACGGATACGCCGGAATTCGGCGTCATTACCATCTCCCGGGCCCTGGACATCCTGACCGCCGAAGTGCTCCAGCCACGGGGAATCGAACTGGCGGTTGGTTTCAAGTCCTCCAAGCTTTATCCGACCTTCCCCAGCCATTTCGAATGACTAGATGAAGCTAGAACCAGACAGCATTCTTGTCATCCGCCGGGACAACATCGGCGATCTGGTGTGTACCACGCCCCTCATCCGGGCCCTGAGGCAGGCCCTGCCCAAGGCCCGGATCGATGCCTTTGCCAATAGTTACAACCTGCCGGTCCTAGCCGGCAATCCGGACCTGGACCACGCCTATGCCTACACGAAGGCAAAGCATCGGCAAGGGGATTCGATCCTGGGGGTACATTGGCAGCGCTTCAAGCTGATGTGGCAGCTTCGGCGCCAGCATTATGATCTGGCGATCCTGGCAGGGGATGGCGATCAGCAGCGGGCGATGAAGCTCGCGCGCTGGATCAGGCCCCGGCAAGTTGCCGGTTTTGTGGCCCCAGGGAGCCAGAGCCCCCTTGGCCTCGACCTGCCCGTCGTCCTCGATGACCGGCCGCGCCATGCCGTCGAGATCGCCGGCCGCCTGCTGGAGCCCCTCGGACTGGCCGGTGAACTGCCTGCCCTGCATGTGGTGCCGGAACCCGGGGCCGCCGAGGCTGCCCGGCGTTTGCTGGCGGCCCAGTCCTGGTTCCGGCCGGAAACGCCCACCATCGCCATTCACATCAGCGCCCGCAAGGTGCCGCAGCGTTGGCCTGAGCCCTCTTTCGCCTCCCTGATGGGACGGCTCCATGCTGCCTATGGAGTCCAGTTCATGCTCTTCTGGTCTCCGGGAGACGATGACAATCCTCTGCATCCCGGCGATGACCGCAAGGCCGCCGCCATTCTGGACGCTACCCGGGCGCTCCCTGTCCTCGCCTATCCGACCCATCACTTGCGGGACCTCATCGGCGGCCTATCCTGTTGCCATGCCATGATCTGCTCTGATGGTGGAGCGATGCATCTGGGAGCCGGCCTGGGATTGCCCATCGTCTGCTTCTTCGGTAATTCGGATCCGGTGCGCTGGCGCCCTTGGGGAGTGCCCCAGGTGGTGCTGCAGCCCCCTTCCCGGAACGTCCAGGATATTGGCGTGGATGAAGCCTTTGCCGCTTTCGGCCAACTTTGGAAGGACATGGAGTGACCCTGAGGATCATTACCACCCATTCCGACGGCAATCCGCTGGTCGTGGGGCTACGCTCCATCGGCGTTCGGGTGGACCGGGTTTCCTGGACAGAGATGCCGGGCCATCGTGATTTCGACGGCTGCATTGGCTTCTACGGCAACCTCTTTACCGAGATCAAGAACCTACCGGTCTTCGTTACCCTGAAACATAGGCTTGCCCGGTTGGGTATCCCTTACGTCTTCTGGAACCGGGATGCGCCCTGGAACGTGGGCATGAAGCTGCATCGCCGTCTGGCGGTGCAGTGGCTCAAGCCGGTGGACATCTACCTGGCCCATTCCCTTCAGGATGCCCGCTGGTTTTCCGGGAATTGCCACTATTTTCCTAACGCCGCCCAGCGTCCCTACTACGCCGGCACCCGGATCGAGGAGATGCGGGTGGAGGACGCCTATGAGGCGGATGTCTGCTTCTTCGGTGCGCTAGGGAATCTGAAGCGGCGTGGCTGCCGGGAGCGGGTGGAGTTCTTCGGAGAGGTGGAGCGGCGCGTGAAGGCCTTGCTGCCGACGGCCCGCTTCCGGATCGTGGATACGGTCCATCAGGGCCTTGGGCTGGAGGAGCAGCTTCATCTGATCCGGACCAGCAAGATCAACCTCAATTTCGGAGCCATGTGCGACCTGCCTGGGAATCCTTCCTGGGGGATGCCGGAGCGGGTCTTCGGGATTCCGGCGGCGGGCGGTTTCCTGCTTACCGATTACCGGCAGGCCATTCCAGATACCTTTACGGATGGCGCCTGCGATTACTTCCTAGAGGCCGAGGATTGTGCGGCCAAGATCGTTTCCGGCCTGGCTTCCTTCTCCACCTTGAGGGCCAGGGCAGAGGAAATGTATCGGCAAGTGGTTGCACAACATACCTACGAGGTGCGGGCAAACCAACTCCTGGACCTGCTGGGGCTCTACCGCGAGCACCAGCCTATCGGCACCATCCAACCAAATTCCGACTTTCTAAGTACAAGGGCCTGATTCATGCCGCTGCTCAATTCCGCTGACATTCTATCTTTCCATGATGCCTTCCTGCGTGCCCATAAAGAGGAGGTAGCGCCGCTTGCCCGTCTTTCGATGGCTGCCGCCGATGCTATCGAAGCCAATCACAGCTTTAATGTGCAGCTCTGGGACGAGGAGGATCTGGCTCGCAGAAAGAATGTTCCGGATAGCGAGATTGCTGCCAACAAGCGGGCTATCGATGGTTTCAACCAGAAGCGCAATGACGCCATTGAGCGCATCGATGAAGCCCTCCTGTCGGTCTTGGGACAGAAGCAGTTAGCTGCCGATGCGCGGCTGAATTCGGAGACCGCGGGCGGCATGATCGACCGCCTTTCCATCCTGGCCCTCAAGATATATCACATGAATCTGCAGACCCTGCGTCAGGATGCCGATGAAGAGCACATCGCCACCTGCCGCACCAAGTTGGCCCGTCTGCAAGAACAGCGCCGGGACCTGGCCGGCTGCCTTGACCGGCTGCTGGCCGAATTTGAAGCAGGCAAGGCCTATTTCAAGGTTTATCGCCAGTTCAAGATGTACAACGATCCGAAGCTCAACCCGTGCCTCTACGGAGCTGGGGACGGGAAGAAGTAAGGCTGTGGGAGCGCGGGGGCGGCCCCTTGCTATAGCACCATAATCAGTGGGCCGCTTCCCAGTTCGGACCCACCCCCACCTCCACCACCAGCGGCACCTTCAGTTGGGCCACGTGGGTCATGAGCCGGGGCAGTTCGCCCCGGACCTCGGCCAGCTCGGCGTCCGGCACTTCCAGCACCAGTTCGTCGTGGACCTGGAGCACCACCCGGGAAGCCAGCTGTTTCTGATCCAGCCAATGCTGCACGGCAATCATGGCCATCTTCACCAGGTCGGCGGCAGTGCCCTGCATGGGGGCGTTGATGGCAGCCCGCTCGGCCCCCTGGCGGCGGCCCTGCTGGCTGGCCCGGATGTCCGGGAACCACAGGCGGCGGCCGAAGGCGGTCTCCACGTAGCCGTGCTCCCGGGCCTGGTTGCGGGCCTCTTCCATGTAGCGGGCGACGCCGGGATAGCGGGCGAAGTAGCGGTCGATGTAGGTCTGCGCCGCACCCCGTTCCAGGCCGAGCTGGCGGGCGAGGCCGAAGGCGCTCATGCCGTAGATGAGGCCGAAGTTGATGGTCTTGGCTACCCGGCGCTGGTCGGGGCCGACTTCCAGGGGCGTCACCCCGAAAATTTCGGCGGCGGTGGCCCGGTGTACGTCCTCGCCGTGGGTGAAGGCCTGCAATAGGCGCTCGTCCCCGGAGAGGTGGGCCATGATGCGCAGCTCCACCTGGGAATAGTCGGCGGAAACGATGCTGCAGCCTGCCGGGGCAATGAAGGCGGTGCGGATGCGC
>JBLNBI010000109.1:0-7327 GCA_050259815.1 Actinomycetota bacterium
CCCTGGCTGGACTCAAAGTCGTCGAACTCGGCACCCTCATCGCCGGCCCTTTCTGCAGCCGCATCCTGGCCGAGTTCGGCGCCGAGGTGGTCAAGGTGGAATCCCCCGACGGCGGCGATCCACTGCGCAAGTGGCGCAAGCTCTACGAGGGCACTTCCCTGTGGTGGTACGTCCAGTCCCGGAACAAGAAGTCGGTGACCGCCAACCTCAAGCACCCGGAGGGCAAGGAATTCATCCGCCGCCTCATCGCCGAGGCGGACATCCTGGTGGAGAACTTCCGCCCCGGCGTCCTGGAGAAGCTGGGGTTCTCCTGGGAGCAGCTTTCCGCCGACAATCCCGGCCTCGTCATGGTGCGCCTGTCCGGCTTCGGCCAGACCGGTCCCTACAAGGACCAGCCCGGCTTCGGCGCGGTGGGGGAGTCCATGGGCGGGCTGCGCTACGTGACCGGCTTTCCGGACCGTCCTCCCGTGCGCACCGGCATTTCCATCGGCGACTCCATCGCCGCCCTGTGGGGGGCTATCGGCGCCCTCATGGCCCTCCGCCACCGGGAGGTGGGCGGCGGCAAGGGGCAGGTGGTGGATGTGGCCCTCTACGAGGCGGTCTTCGCCATGATGGAATCCCTGGTGCCGGAATTCGACGTCTTCGGCTTCATGCGGGAGCGGAGCGGCAACATCATGCCCGGCATCACCCCGTCGAATACCCATACCACCCGGGACGGCAAGCATGTCACCATCGGCGCCAACGGCGACGCCATCTTCAAGCGCTTCATGCAGGCCATCGGCCGCCATGACCTGGCCGACGATCCGACCCTGGCCGACAACGCCGGCCGCGACGCCCGCCGGGAGGAAATCTACGGGGTCATCGACGCTTGGTGCCGGGCCCACGACGAGAAGGACGTGCTGGGCCTCCTGGAGGAGGCGGAAGTCCCGGCCTCCCGGGTCTATTCCGTGGCCGACATGTTTGCCGATCCCCAATTCCTGGCCCGCCAGATGATCCAGACCGCCCGCCTGCCGGACGGCAAGGAATTCCGCATCCCGGGGATCGTGCCCCGGCTGTCCGAAACCCCCGGCGGCACCGAGTGGCTGGGCCCCGAACTGGGCGCCCATACGGACGAGGTGCTGGCGGCCCTGGGCTACGACGGCGAGCGCATCGCCCGGATGCGCTCGGAAAAAGCCATTTAGCCCGCCTGCTCCGGCCTACAGCCGGAAGCGGGCGATCTGCTCCTTCAGCCCGAAGGCGATCTTTTCCAGCTGGGCGGCGGTGTCGGCGGTGCCGCGGATGGTGGCGCTGGTCTCCTCCACCATCTGGGCGATCTGCTCCACCCGCTGGGCGATGGCCGTGCTGGCGGCGCTCTGCTCCCGGGTGGCTTCGGCCACTTCGCCGATGCGCTCCAGGGTGCGGTGGGCGCCCTGGTCGATGGCATGGAGGGATTCGGAAGCCAGGCCGGCCAGCTGCACCCCCTGTTCCACTTCCGGCAGGGCGGCATTCATGGCGTCCACGGCGCCTCCGGTGTCCTGCTGGATGCCCTGGATCATCTGCTCGATCTCGGTGGTGGCCAGGGACGTGCGCTCGGCCAGTTTCCTCACCTCGTCGGCCACCACGGCAAAGCCCCGCCCCTGTTCCCCGGCCCGGGCCGCCTCGATGGCGGCATTCAGGGCCAGCAGGTTGGTCTGGGCGGCGATTTCCTTGATGACATTGGCGATGGAGGAAACCTGGTTGGCCCGTTCTTCCAGGGCCTTGATGCGGGTGGAAGCATCCGACACGGTAACGGCGATCTTCTGGATGGCGGCGGTGGCCTGGTCCACCCGCTGATTCCCCTCGCCGGACAGGTCCATGGCCTGCTGGGATTCCTTCGCCGTTTCCTGGGCGCTGTCGGAGATGTGATTGGAACTGACGGTCAGTTCCTCGATGGCGGCGGCCATGGCGGCGGTGGCGTCGGACTGGTTGCCGGCGGCGGTGGCTACTTCGCTGGAGGCATGGGAAATCTGCTCGGTACTCTGGACGAGGCGGTCGGCGCCGCTGTTGATCTCCCGTACCAGCTTGCGCAGTGAGGCAACCATCGCACCCAGGGCATGGAGCATGCTGCCTTGGGGCGCGCTGCCGGTGTCGGCGGTCAGGTCGCCCTGGGCGACCCGTTCCATGATGGCGGCGGCTGCCGCCGGTTCGCCCCCCAGCTGGCGCAGCACGCTGGAACTCAGCTGCCAACCCACCAGGGCGAGGAGCGCCAGGAGGACGGCGGCAATGCCGCCGAGGACCAGGGCGTCGTGGCGATACTTGACGTCGATGTCGTCGATGTAGATGCCCGTTCCCAGGACCCAGCCCCAGGGGGCGAAGAGGGTGGCGTAGGAGAGCTTGGGCTCGGCTGTTTGCTGCCCGGCCCGGGGGAACCAGTAGCTGACGAAGCCGCCCCCCTGCTTGGCCGCCGCCACCAGTTCCTGGATGAGGAGCTTGCCATTGGCGTCCTTCAGATCCTTCTTGTCCTGCCCCTCGAATTCCGGCTTGGTGGGCAGCAGGATGTAGACATGGTTGGTGTCCATGATGAAGAAGTAGTCGTTGCTGCCGTAGCGCAGGCCCCGCAGGCTTTCCCGGGCGGCCTTCTTGGCGTCTTCCTCCGAGAGCTTGCCGTCCTGGGCGAGCTTGTGGTGGTGAGCGAGGATGCCGGCGGCGGCCTCCACCAGGTTCTTGGTCTTTTCCTTGCGGTCCTCCAGCATCGTGTCCTTGAGCTGGAGCAAGGCGGTAAAACAGAGGACCAACAGTCCCACCAGAGCCAGTCCTACCAGTAGCTGCATGCGCGTGGCGACGCGCAACGACCCGAGATGCCCCATGTCCTTCCCTCTCCTTATGTCTTTTGAATCAGGCAGATGGCCGCCTTGATGGCAGGCATGGTATGCCGCTTTTCCCGGGAAGGAAAGCCTGGGGATTTCCCGCGTCAGCGCAGCTTGAAGCGGACGGGGAGCAGCGTTTCCCGCGGCGCGTCGGCGGGGAGGGATTTCAGGCTTCTCACGGCCCGCAGGGCGGCGTCGTCGAGGATGCGGTGGCCGCTGCTCGTCTCTATCCGGGCCGCCACCGGGTTGCCGGCCTCGTCTAGGACGAGGAGCACCAGGGCCTCTCCCTGGAGCCCCTGGGCGATGGCTTCCGCCGGGTAGAACTTTCCTTGCTTGTCCAAGTCCTTCAACTGCCGCTTGACCTCGGTGGTCCAGTTGGTCCGGGAAGGCTTGGCCGGGGCCGGTTTTTCGGGCTGTTCAGGCTTCGGCGGCGGGCGGCGGGACTCGGCCTTGGCGGGCTTGGGCGGGGCCGGCAGCATCAGAGGCGGCTGCTCGGGAAGGGCTGCCGGGGTTGGCTCGATGCGCAGCCGGGCTTCCAGGGGCGGCGGCCCCTTCGGGGGCGGCGCCCCTGCCAGGAAATTAGGCACCAGGGGCAGGGCATGGAGCAGGAGGGACAGGGCCAGGGCCGCGGACAGCCGGCGGTCAATCCAAGTCATGAGAGAATGCGGGCTGGCCTGAAGTCGTGATCTATGGGAATGAAAAACGGAATGAAGCATCTGGCGGCAGCAATGATAATCGGGATGGGCTTGGCTTGCTCGGCCTCCTATGGCGCGAGCCTGCCTGATCCCGCCTATTTCGCCACCCGGATGGAGATGGGGGACATCCCCCAGGCGGCCGCCTGGCTGGATGCCGGCCTCGATCCGGATTTCCTCGGCAGCCGGGTCGGCAGCGGCCTCATGATCGGCGCCTGGGAAGGCAATATCGATCTGATGCGCCTGTTCATTTCCCGGGGCGCCGATATCAACAAGACCAATGCCAATGGGGAAAGCCCCCTGGCCCTGGCGGCCTGGAACGGCCGGCTGGAGGCGGTGAAGTGGCTACTGGAGCGGGGCGCCCGCATCAAGGCCCCGAAGCGCCAGTGGTCGGCCCTGCACTACGCCGTGTTCGCCGGGCACAAGGAAGTGGCCCAGTACCTCATCGACCGGGGGGCGGACATCAATGCCCAGAGCAACAACGGCTCCAGCGTCCTGATGATGGCCGTCTACGAGGGCCACGAGGACCTGGCCAAGCTTCTCGTGGACAAGGGGGCCCAGCGCAACGTCACCAACGACTGGGGGGACGGGGCCATGGAATGGGCCATGCGCTTCAATCGCCTCGGCATTGCCCGCCACATGGCGTCTGCGCCGGAATACGCCGCGGCCCTGAACGAGCCCAAGGAGAAGTGGGGCGATGGGAAGCGCTCCCTCAGGAGTTCGGCGGAGCTGGAGCAATTCCTCCGGATGCGGGAGATCCTGGCCCAGCGGGGCATGTCTACGGAGAGCATCGACAATCGCATCGCCGCGGAGCGGGCCCGAATTGTCCGCTCGGAATTCAAGCGGGAGGCGCTGCCCCCCCGGGTGGCGGCCCTGGAAATTTCCGCCAGCCGCAAATCCCCCAACGACCAGTCCGCCGCCGTGGTCTATGGGCCGGACGGCAAGGCCGCGGGTTACAAGGTGCCGCCGGCCACCTTCAGCGGCCAGGCCAAGATGCTGCCCAAGATGCCGGTGAAGGCCTATTGAGGCAGGAGGCCGAAGGGCGTCGGGCGCCGGCCCTTAATCGACGCGTTTGAAGACGGTGGTCGTCCCGTTCCGTTCCCGGACGCTAAATTCCTCGGGGCCGACGGAGAGGACCGGGTTGGGATCGTCGAGGATTTGCCCGTTGTCCTGCTTGAAGCTCCAGATGAGCTTCTTGTCCTCGTAGCGCCACACGCCGTACTGGAGGATAGTCCCTTCTTCCGTACGGATTTCCCACTCGCCGTTGGAAGTCATGTGGATGGGGGTCTGGGTGCGGGAAGACTGCCATTTGCCGACGAAATCCCGTTCGCTGGTGCGGGAGCAGGCGGCCAGCCCGATGGCCAGCAGTCCGGCGCCGAGGGCGGCCGGTAGCCGGTGGCGGAATCCTCTGGCCATGGTCATTCCTCGGGACGGCTGCTGCTCGGGTACCTCCGCCAGCGGGCGGCTTCCCGTTCGATACGGGCCTGCTCGGCTTCCCTTTTCGCCTGCTCTTCGGCTTCCTTGCGGCGGCGTTCCTGCTCCTGTTCCCAGGCGATCTGCTGCTCGGCCCGCCGGAGGTCGGCGCTGATCTGGGCTCCCTCTCGGCGGGACTCCTCCTCGAAGCGCTTGAGCCTGTTCTCCTGCTCCTGGGCCTCGCGGACTTTCTGGCGTTCCTCGTTTTCGGCCTGTTCCTTGCGGCGCATATCGGCCAGGAGCAGTTCGGCTTCCTCCCGGCTGTTGGCCCGGATGCCGTAGGTCTGGTAGAACTCCTGGAGGTAGATCTTCTCGGCGGCGGGGGATGTGCCGTCGTTGTTGATGATTGCCCGGGTATGCCGGTAAGCCATGAACATGGCGCCCATTTGGATCACCAGACCGATGACCATCACCGTGGCGATGACGGTCAGCAGGATGCGGATGGGGCTGCGCTTGGAGGCCTCCAGGGCGACTTCCACCTGCAGCGGTCGCTCGGGCAGTGCAGCCATGGTGTTGAGCAGGGCAAGGCCGGCATCGTAGTCGGCACGGCGGGTGGGATTGGAGAGCACGTCGTAGGCCTGGCGGAGCTGGGAGAGTCGCCCTTCGGCGGCGGCGCGCTCTGGGCGGTTGTCGCTGGCCGCCAGCTTTTGCACAGCCATTTCGTAGGCAGTCCGGATGACAACCGGATCGGCGTCCCGGGGGATGCCCAGCAGCTCGTAATAATCCGACTTCTGCACCATGGAGCGGTTCTTTGGCGAAAAACGTGGCGGGGAGCATAGCAAACCCGCACCCTGCCTGTCACTCCGATGTCATGGGCTACTCGTCCAGGGGACGGTCCTTGATCTCGGGCAGGAAGCGCAGTCCGACTACGGCCGCCAGCGCCAGCAATGCCGTGGGATAGGCGAGGCCGGCCAGGGGACTGCCGAAATGGACCCCCAGCCAGGTCACCACCAGGGGCGACATGCCGCCGATCCAGCCCGCCGACAGGTTGTGGGGCAGGGCCACCGCCGTGTAGCGGGTGCGGGCCGGGAAGAGCTCCGCCAGGGTGGCGGTCTGGGGGCCGGTGATACAGGCCAGGGCCACCACCAGCACCAGGAGCAGTAGGAAGACCATGCCCTTGTCCAGGCGATCCGGGGCGCCGAAATGCAGCAGGCCCTGGAAGATGGGGAAAATGGTGAGGGCGCCCAGCACCAGCCCCGCCAGGAGGACGGGCCGACGGCCGATGCGGTCCGACAGCCAGCCGCAGAAGATGGTGAGGGGAAAGAGGGCGAGGGTGGAAAGCATCACCAGGAAGCTGGCGGTAGGGGCGTCGAGCCCCACTGCAGTCTTGAGGAAGACGGTGGTATAGACCTGGGAGGAGAAGAACAGCAGTGATCCGCCTGAGGAGATGCAGAAGAACAGGAGGCCCATGCGGCCAAGGGTGTGGCGGTCGGTGAGGCAGTCCTTCAGCGGCGCCTTGGCGATGCCCTTTCGGGCCCTCAGTTGCTGGAAGACCGGGGATTCGTGGAGATTCATCCGGCTTTTGATGGAAACCGCCAGCAGCACCGCCGACAGCAGGAAGGGAATGCGCCAGCCCCAGGCGCGGAAGTCGGCATCCGGGAGGAAATGCTGGAGGGCCACGATCTGCAGGGTGGAGGCTAGCATCCCCAGGGGCCCCATGAGTTGCAGGACGCTGGTGTAGAGCCCGCGCCGGCCGGTGGGGGCGTGTTCGGTCAGGTACACCGCGGCGCCGCCGATCTCGCCGCCCACGGACAGGCCCTGGAGCATGCGCAGCACCAGGAGCAGGGCGGGGGCAAGCAGCCCCGCCTGGGCATAGGTGGGCAGGAGTCCGACGCAGACGGTGGACAGCCCCATGAGGACGATGGTGACCAGGAAGATGGTGCGCCGGCCGTGGCGGTCGCCCAGGGAGCCGAACAGGGCCGCCCCCAGCGGGCGGACCACCATGCCGACGCCGAAGGTTCCCAGGCTTGCCAGGAGCGCCGCCACCGGGTCGTCGGAGGGGAAGAAGAGACTGCCGAAATAGGTCGCCAGGGAGGCGAAGGTCAGGAAGTCGTACCACTCCAGGAAGGTGCCGAAACAGGCGGCGACGACGACCTTCTTCTGGATGGAAGGCTCGGGTTGGGAAACGAGCTGGGAAACGGGCAGGGTCATGCCGGGACCGGAAAAGGCAAAGGGCGGATTATCGCCCCTGCCGCTTCCCGAACCTAGCGGTTGCCCCGGGAGGCTTCGTAGAGGGGCATGACTTCCGGCAGATGACGCTGGATTTCCCGGATGCGGTCATTGCCCGGCGGGTGGGTGGATAGCCAGGCCGGCGGGGCGCTGCCCCGGTTGGCGCCG
>JBLNBI010000110.1:0-12024 GCA_050259815.1 Actinomycetota bacterium
CCAGGGACGGATTGAGCCAGTCCCGGGAAGGGCCACCCAGCTTGGCGGTGACAATTTCCACCCGCTGCCCGGTTTCCAGGGCCGTGTTGAGCGGCACCAGGGCGCCGTTCACCTTGGCACCCCGGCAGCGGTGGCCCAGGTCGGTATGGACCCGGTAGGCGAAATCGATGGGAGTTGAGCCCGCCGGCAGGTCCACCACCTTGCCCTGGGGGGTGATGACGTAGAGAGTCTCGTCCAGGGCAGCCTGCTTGTAGTGATTCACCCAATCGGAGCTGTCGGCGACTTCGTCCTTCCAGGTGAGCAGCTGGCGCAGCCAGGCGATCTTCTCGTCGTAGTTGTCCTCGGGATGGCGCCTGCTGCCTTCCTTGTAGCGCCAGTGGGCGGCCACCCCCAGTTCGGCGTGCTTGTGCATCTCCCAGGTGCGGATCTGCACCTCCAGGGAGCGGCCGTCGGGGCAGCGCACCGCCGTGTGGAGCGAGCGGTAGTAATTGCCTTTGGGATTGGAAATGTAGTCGTCGAATTCCTTGGGAATCGGCGTCCACATGTTGTGCACGATGCCGAGCACCGTGTAGCAGTCCTTGATGTCGTCCACGATGACCCGCAGGGCGCGGACGTCATAGACCTCGGAGAACTCCACATCCTTCTTCCGCATCTTGTTCCAGATGCTGTAGATGTGCTTCGGCCGGCCGTAGATCTCGGCTTTCTCGATGCCCACCGCCCTCAGCTCTTCCCGCAGCCGGGCGATGGCGTCGGTGATGAACTGCTCCCGCTCGATGCGCTTCTCATCGAGCATCTTGGCGATCTTCTTGTAGGTCTCCGGATGCAGGAAGCGGAAGGACATGTCCTCCAGTTCCCACTTCAGTTCCCACACCCCCAGGCGGTTGGCCAGGGGCGAATAGAGTTCCAGGGTTTCCCGGGCCACCTGGACCCGCAGCTCATCCGGATTGGCGGCGTAGTAGCGCAGGGTCTGGGTGCGGCTGGCGAGGCGCAGCAGCACCACCCGGATGTCCTCCACCATGGCCAGCAGCATCTTCCGGAGGACTTCGATCTGGGCCTTCATTTCCTGGGGGCTGGCCTCACCCGCTTCCAGGTTGGCGGCCACGAAGCCCCGGGTGATCGGGCGCAGGCGGTTCAACCGGGAGATGCCGCCCACCAGATGGGCCACAGCCTTGCCGAAGCGCTCCTCGATCTTGGCCAGGCCGTGCTCGTCATGAGAGGGGACGGCGAAGAGCAGCGCCGCGGCCCGGGAGTCGCTGTCCATCTTGAGGCCGGCGATGATGAGCGCCATGCCCAGGGCGTGGGACCAGATGCGCTCGCCGCTGCCCAGGGTGGCATCGGCATAGGTGTGCCAGGCAAACTCGACCGCTTCACGCAGACGCTGCGCTTCATCGGCACTAAGGCCTTCGGACAGGGTATGCAGGAACTGTTCGAAGTCGCTCTGGGCGGCGACTGAATGGACGACGGAAACCATCCTGCGATTATACCGCCGGCAGGCCCGTTCGCCGTTAGGGCATAATTCCCAAGATGCTGCGCTTCTTCGCCAACCCCTATCTCCTCCTTACCCTGACCGTCCTGTTCTGGTCAGGCAACATGGTATTGGGCCGGGGCATCCGGGCCGATATTCCGCCCCTCGCCCTGGCGTTCTGGCGCTGGACCATCGCCCTGGCCCTCACCCTGCCCTTCGCCCTGCCCCATCTCAAGTCCCAGTGGCCCCTCCTGAAGAAAGGCTGGCGGGCAATCATCGTCCTCGGCATCCTCGGCGTCGGCTGCTACAACACCTTCGCCTACATCGCCCTTCAGTACACCGGCGCCACCAACGCGGTGCTGCTCAATTCCTTCGTCCCTATCGCCACCATCGCCATCTCCTGGGCATTTCTGGGGAAGCACCTGCGGCGTATAGAAGGCATCGGGGTCGTGTTATCTCTGTTCGGCGCCGTCGCCATCATCGCCCGGGGCGATCCGGCCGTCCTGGCAGGGCTGCATCTCAACCTGGGGGACGTCTGGATGCTGGGCGCCGTCCTGGTCTGGGCCATCTACACCGTCGGACTGGCCTGGCGCCCGGCCGGTGTCCATCCCATGCTCATGCTGGCGGCGCTGACCACGGTCGGCCTCGCCGCCATCGCTCCGTTCTTCTTCTGGGAGCTGTCCCAGGGCAGGACCATGAATGTGCATTTCGGGTCCCTGGCTTCCCTGGCTTACGTCGGCATCTTCCCGGGATTCCTGGGCTACGTGTTCTATAACCGGGGCGTGGCGGAAGTGGGCGCCAACAAGGCCAGCCTGTTCATCCACCTGATGCCCGTCTTCGGCACCATCCTCTCGGCGCTTCTCCTCGGGGAAGTGCCCCAGTGGTACCACTACGCCGGGATCGCCCTCATCTTCGCCGGCATCTGGCTCACCACCCGCCGGCCATGATCGGCAAGCTGCTGGACTGGTTCCGGGGCCGGCGTGCCCAGGCAATTCCCGATGACCTTTGGCGAACGACCATCGCCGGACTCCCCTTCCTCGCCAGCCTCTCCGATGAGGAGCAGGCCGACCTGCGCCAACTGGCGGAACGCTTCCTGGCGGAAAAGGAATTCACCGCCGCCGGCAGTCTTGAACTGACCGATGCGATGTGCGTCTCCATCGCCGCCCAGGGCTGCCTGCCCATCCTGAGACTGGGACTGGGCGCCTACGGCGGCTGGGTGGGAATCGTCGTGTATCCCGACGAATTCGTGGTACCCCGCCGCCACGAGGATGAATTCGGCGTGGTGCATGATTACGACGACGTGCTTTCCGGTGAAGCCTGGCAGGGCGGCCCCCTCATTGTCTCCTGGAGGGACGCCCAGATGGCGGGGGAAGGCTACAACGTGGTCATCCACGAATTCGCCCACAAGCTGGACATGCTGAACGGCGAGGCCGACGGCTTCCCGGCGCTGCACTCCGGCATCTCCCCGGCCGAGTGGGAGAAGACGATGCTGGACGCCTACAACGACTTCTGCCGCCGGGTGGACGAAGGCGAGGAGACCATCATCGATCCCTACGCCTCCGAGCATCCTTCCGAATTTTTCGCCGTCCTGTCGGAATCCTTCTTCGAGATGCCCGACGTGGTGGCCGACGAATATCCCGACCTCTACGAACTATTCAAACGCTACTACCGGCAGGACCCGCTAGAGCGCTGGATGAAGTCCGCCAGCGCCGACAGCACCGCCTCCGGCTGATCCTTGTGGGGCGAGTGGCCGCAGGCCCGCAGCTTCACCAGTTCCGTGCCCGACACCTTTTCGGCGATGACATCGATCTGGCGCATGGTGGCGTACTCGTCCTCATGGCCCTGGAGCGCCAGCACCGGGCAGCGTATGGCCGGCAGGAATTCCTCGATATTCCAGTCCCGGAAGGCCGGGGAGAGCCAGGTGTCGTTCCAATCGAAGAACACCCGCTCCGGGTCCTTGTGATAGCGCCCCAGTTTCTTGGCCATGTCGGTGGTAGCCCACACTTCCCGGGCCGCCCGGATACCGGCCAGGGTCTCCTCCTCCACGAACTCGTGGGGGGCCATGGCCACCACGCCGACGGGACGCTCGGGGAAACTGCCGGCATAGATGAGGGCGATGCTGGCACCGTCGCTATGGCCGACCAGGAAGGGCCGGTCGATGTCCAAGGCCGCCAGCAGGGCGGGCAGCGCTTCCCGGGCTTCGATGTGCATGTAGTCGGGCCGGCGGGCATGGGCGTAGGGTTCGGAGCCGCCATAGCCCGCCCGGGACCAGACGATGGTCCGGCAGCCGGTCCGGGCCGCCAGTTTCTCCGGGAAGTCGCGCCACATGGCGACGCAACCCAAGCCTTCGTGGAGCAGGACGAGGACCGGCCCGCCGGGCTCCACGGCCGGGTAATCACGGTATTCGAGGCGCAAGCCGTTGATGGTTATATGTTTCATGCAGCCAACAGAAAGTCTCTAACGATGGAAACCTGATCTTCGGAACGAAACATGGGGGCATGGCCCACGCCGGGCACCTCCGCCAGCCTCGCCCGGGGTCCCCGTGCGCCCATCTGCTGCCAGGTTTCCCGGGACAGCAAGTCGGAATCGGCGCCCCGCACCACCAGGGCCGGGCAGGAAATGCGGTCGTACGCGGCCCACAGGTCGATATCCTGGCCGGCAAAGGCGGCTTTGAAGGGCTCGGCGATGCGGGGATCGTAGGCGAAGCCCCAGCGGCCGTCGGATCGCTTGCGGACGGTATGCTCGGTCAGGGAACGCCAGTCATCCTCTGACAGGGGGCCGAAGGGCGTGGCGATCAGCTTGACGTAGGCCAGGGCCTCGTCAAAGCTCGCCCAGGTCGGGTCAAGACCGACGTAATCGGCGATGCGCTTCACCGAGTCGGCCGTAATCACCGGCCCGACATCGTTGATCACCAGCCGGGTGATGGGCGTGTTCTCCATGGCCGCCAGCACCATGCCGATGATGCCCCCCATGGACGTGCCCAGCCAATGGACTGAAGTCACGTCCGCCCGGGCAATGAGAGTCACCATGTCCGCCACGTACTGGGGAATGACGTAGCCCGACGGATCCTTGAGCCAGGCGCTCTGGCCCCGTCCCACTACGTCCGGGCAGATGACCCGGTAATGGCTGGCCATCTCCCGGGCCAGAAAATCGAAATCCCGTCCGCTACGGGTGAGGCCATGGACACAGATCAACACCCGCGGGTTGTCGGTCTCCCCCCATTCCGTATAAGCCATGCGGTGCAATCCGGACGGACTGAGGCACCGGACATTTCTCTGTCGAAAAGGCATGTTGTCTCCTCTTTTCTTATAACTCTATCATTGGCCGTGCCAATATCGCCGGCCCTGCTGCCGCCAAGCCTCGACACGAGTCCCGGCCGGCGAGAGGTAGACAGTCAATGCGCCATCCCGATCAGTGCGCCAGATGAAATTTGTCCGGGTTTCGATGCGTTCCATCACGTCGGGTTTGGGATGGCCGAAACGGTTGCGGTAGCCCACCGGGACGATGGCCTCCCGGGGCCTGACCGCATCAAGGAAATCCGGCGTGGATGAGGTTCGGCTGCCGTGGTGGGGCACCAGCAGCACATCCGCCTTGAGGGAATCCCGGTTTCGCTCCAGCAGCGCCGCTTCGTCCGCCGCCTCGATATCCGATGTGAGCAGCATGCTGCCGCCCGCCGTTTCCACCTTGAGGACGCAGGACAGGTGGTTGGCCTTGCCGCCTGCCCGGTAATCGCTCTCGACGGGATGCAGCACCGACAGCCGCACGCCGTCCCACTCCCATCCCTGCCCGGCCAGGCAGGGGTCTCCAATTCCGCCGATGGAGGTCCTCACCTTGTCGACCCGCAGGGCCGCCGCCACCGACGCCATGCCGCCGGAGTGGTCGGTATCCCGGTGGGTGACCATCATCACATCCAGGCGGTTGAGGCCAATGGAGCGCAGATAAGGCACCACCACCCGCTGGCCGGCGTCGGATTCGGCGCTGTAAAGAGGCCCTGGATCGTACAGGAGGGCATGATTCCGGGTCTGGACCAAGGTAGCCAGACCCTGCCCCACGTCCAGCACCGTCACTTGCGCTTCCCCTTCGCCGGGTCGGGCCGCCGGCCAGAACAGTGCCGGCAGCAGGAGAAAAGCGCCCACCCGACGCCCGGCCACGCCCCGGGGCAGCAAGAGACAGGCAACGCCGATCCCTGCCATCACCGCCGCCCCCAAAGGCGGCGCCGGTGCTACCCACACCGGCCAGCGGGCGCACCACTCCAGGAACACCATCAATGCCGCCAGGATGCCGTGGGCCAGCCCGAGAATGGGCCCCCAGGGCACTACCGCGGCCAGCAGGGCCAGGGGGGTGACGATGAAGCTCACCACCGGGATGGCGACCGCGTTGGCCAGGGGCGACACCAGGGAAAACTGTTGGAATACCAGGAGGAGCACCGGCAGGGAAGCCAAGGTCGCCGTCCATTGCGTCCCCCCCCATAGGGCGATCTTGGCCCGCCATCCCCGGGCCTGGCCCACCAAGTTGGCGCCGACGAAAAGCAACGCCCCCACCGCGCCGAAGGAGAGCCAAAAGCCGGCCGCCAGGACCGCCCAGGGATCGATCAACAGTACCGTGGCGAGGGCCAGCAGCAGTATGCGGCTGGCCGCCACCTGCCGCCCGGACATCAAGGCCAGGGCGGCCACCGTAAGCATGTAGAGGGTGCGCTGGGCTGGAACCCCGAATCCTGCCAGCCAGGTATAGCCAAACGCCGCCAGCCAGCCGCCCAGGATGGCGGCCCGTTGGGCCGGCAGGCGCAGGGCCAGGGCGGGGATGCGCCGCCATCCCCAGCCCACGCCGAAGGCCAACACGGCGGCCACCAGGGTGATATGAAGCCCCGAGACGGAGACGAGGTGGGTGACGCCGGTGCGGTTGAACACATTCCACAGGTCCCCCTGGATAGCCCGCTGGTCCCCCACCGCCAAGGCCACCAGGATGCCGACGTAGGGATAGCTCTCTTCCGGCAGGAGTGTGAGGAAGGATTCCCTCACGGCATGGCGGGCCCGTTCAACGACATAACCCGGCCGCCACACCATGGCATCCAGCCGCTCCGCCCGGGTCTTGGGGCGGACGTATCCGGTTGCCCGGATATTCCGCTCCAGGAGCCAGCCTTCGTAGTCGAAGCTATTGGGATTGGCATTGCCATGGGGGCGTTTGAGCCGCACCGTCAAGCGCCAGCGCTCCCCCGGCCGTACTGCTTGCGCCACATGGGTCTCATCGTCCCGTAGCCCTTGGTACCAGGACGCCATCAGATGCCCCGGCAGGGAGGCGCCATCCGTCAGTACCGACTCCACATCGAATTCGAAACGACTGCCCTGGTGGAAGGACTGGGGCAGCGTCGCGACGACGCCAACCACCTCGACGTCACGCCCCTCCCACTCAGGCGCCAGCCGGTCGGCAAGGCGGCTTTCCGCCCGCCACGCCGCCCAGCCGAATCCGAAGGAAAGGAAGGCCAGGACAGCAAGCCATCGCGCCCATCGGCCATTCCGCCAGTACAGGGACGGCAGCACCATAACCCCGGCCGCCATCGCCCAGGCACCCCAGCCCGGCAGCTCCGGCTGGAACTGAAGGCAGGTTATGCCAATGGCGAAGGCGAGAATATTGAGGCGCATGCTGCAATAATAGAGAAAAGTCCCTATGCGCAAGCACCTCAAGAAACTTCTGCCCGACCACGAGGTTGTCCGGAGCAATCGCTGGCTCAAGCCTTTCGAGGCCCGGCTGCTGCATCCGCGCCTGTGGCACCTGAACCGTCACTCCGCCGCCGGAGCGGTAGCGGCGGGGCTTTTCTGCGGGCTGATTCCCGGGCCTTTCCAGATGCTCGGGGCTGCCATCTGCGCCCTGGTGTTCCGGGTAAACCTGGCTCTGGCCCTGTTCACCACCCTCTACACTAACCCTTTCACCATCGTGCCCCTCTACGTGGTGGCTTACGAAATCGGGCGGTTCGTTACTGCCGATGGCACCGGTTTCGTGGCTCCGCCTGATTTTGACTGGTCCCACCTGGTCGACTGGACCTTGGCCATGGCAACTTGGATGATCGGCATCGGCCGCCCTCTGGGCATCGGCCTGGTGGTCTTGGCCATCGGGCTGGCGGCGGTGGGGTATGGGGCGGTCAAGGCCGCCTGGAGAATCTACCTGATCAGGGCCTGGCGCCGGCGGCACCGGCGCCATTAGATCTCATCACGTCCTGAAGCGGCCGACTTCCTGCCCCAAGCTCTCGGCCAGCCGCCGCAACTCCCCCGCCGTGGCGGCATTGGCAGCGGCAGCCGCATTGTTCTCCTCGGCCATCTGGGCGATGCGCTCGACATTCTGGGCGATTTCGTTGCTGGCGGATGATTGCTCCCGAAGCGCCGTTGAAATTTCGCCGATCGCCCCAACCACCTGCCGGGACTGCTCCTGAACCCGGTGTATGGCCGATCCCGCGGCCGCGGCCTGATCAACCCCATGGGAAACCTGCCCCACCCCCTGTTTCATGCTTTCCACTGCCGCCTGGGTACGGGACTGGATGGAGACGATCATTGCCGAGATTTCCTGGGTGGACTTGCCGGTACGCTCCGCGAGCTTGCGGACCTCGTCCGCCACCACCGCAAAGCCCCGACCGGTCTCCCCGGCCCGGGCCGCCTCGATGGCTGCATTGAGGGCCAGCAGGTTGGTCTGGTCGGCAATTTCCTTGATGGTTTCGACAATGGCGGAAATGCGGTCCGATTGGTGTCCCAGTTCCTCGACCGCGGCAGCCGACTGGTTCACCGTGTCGGCGATCAGGCGAATTTCCTCCACCACGTCGTCGACAATCCGGCGCCCCTGGGCCGCTACCTTGTCGGATTCCTGGGAGCTGACCTGGGCATCCTGGGCATTCCTGGAAATGTGATCGACCCCCACGGTCATCTCCTCGACCGACGCTGCCATCGCGGATGCGGAATCGCTCTGGGTGCCGGCACTGGTACAGATCTGCTGGCTTGACGTTGCCAAGTCGCCGGCCGCCGTCCGCAATTGGTTGACGCCGCTCTGTATCCTGCCGATCAGTTCCCGGAAGGCGGTGGCCATGCCGTTGAAGTTCTCGGCGGCGGTATGCAGTTCGTCCTTGCCGTCCAGGTCGAAACGGGCAGTGAGATCCCCTTGGGCCAGCCGCTTGGCCCCCCGGGAAAAGACATCGACGCTGTTCATTACCGAGAAGTAGGTCCCGGCCGACAGGTAACCAACGATCGCCATCACGCCCAGCACCAGGCACAGGCTAGTGACAAGCTTGGCCTGGGCATCCCGGATGCGCGCCTGCAACTGCTCCTCGAAGCTGGGCAGGAGGACTTCGTACATGGTCTGGTAACCCCGGTCGATGATGGCCGTGGTTTGATTGAAGTAATCCTGGGAAGGCGTCAGGAAGCGCTCGCCAAGAATGTCTTCCCGCACCAGGGAGAATAGCTTCTCAACGTCTCCGGAAAACTCGCCCCCGGCGGAGGCCAGCGGTCCCCGAAGCGCCGGCGCAAAACGCCCGACCTTCTCCAGGTTGATATTCTGGGCCCGCAGGGTATTGCCCATTTCGGCCAAGGTGGCGGCCATATCCACCTTCATTTGCGGCGAAATTTCCTTCTTCGCCAGGACACCGGTGCCCCGGGCCCGGGTTTGCCCTAGGCGCTCCAGCATGGCCGGCATCTTCACCACCACCGTATCCATCATGTAGTAGGTGTCGATGGCCGGGTCCAAGGTAAGCTCGGTGGAATCCGCCACTGTCACCATGAAGTTCAGGGCGCGGTCAATAAGCTCATTGTGGCGCTTGACGCTTTCCGGAACGCTCCAGCTTAGGCCTTGGGCCCGGATACGCTCCCAATCCGTTTCAATTCCTTTCCAGTCGGCACCTTCCTTCAAGGCGGCGGGCAAAGTTGCCCCTGCAGCAGCCAAGGCCTCGGATATCTCTTTTTCCTTGGCGGCCCGCTTTTCGCGCATTGCCTCATTGCCCCCCAGGAGCCCCGCAGACATGCCCCGGTGCTGTTGCATGTGCTGCACCATCCGGTTGACGGGGCGCAGCATCCGGATCCCATCCAGTTCATGCTGTGCCGTCCGGATCACCCCGTCCAGCAGGGAAAACACCGTCCCGATCAAGACGACCATCAAGGCCGTCACCACTGCACCCACCACGACGAATTTCGTCCGGTAGCGCAACCGGTTCATGAGGGAAATAGCGGGAGAAAAGACTGCTTGCATGGTTGCACCTGAATCGAACAGCGGCTCTTCCCGGACCCGGCGGCCTGGGATGAAGCCCGAATATAAGTAAGTTAGGCTAAAGCCGTATATTACTTATATCTTTGGTGATATAGGCAAGCAAGGACAAAGAAAATGCTCTTTGCCCGGGCGTAGAGATCAGGAATCAGTCGACCAGACAGCCGTCCTGCAGCGTGAGCACCCGATGGGCGCGGGAAGCCAACTCCGCATCGTGGGTGACGATGACCAGGCTGCCCTCCCCGTCGGAAATCCTTTCCAGAAGCAGATCGAACACCAGTCGCGCCGTCTGGCGATCCAAGTTGCCGGTGGGCTCGTCGGCCAGCAGGCAGGCGGGTTGGCTCACCAGAGCCCGGGCGATGGCTGCTCTTTGGCGCTCTCCCCCCGACAGTTCGCCGGGCCGGTGTTCGAGCCGATGCCCGAGCCCAACGGCCTCCAACATGTGAGCGGCTGTCGCTTCGGCCTCATCCTTCGGCACCCTCCGGATAAGGAGAGGCATAGCGACGTTCTCCACTGCCGAGAACTCTGGGAGCAAATGGTGGAACTGATAAACAAACCCCAGATGGAGATTGCGCCAATCGCCTCTGGCAACTTCACCCATTTTGGAAAACGGCTTGCCCATCAATTGGACGTCGCCTGCCGTCGGCGAATCCAGCCCTCCCAGGAGGTGGAGCAAGGTGCTCTTGCCGGAACCGGATGCGCCGACAATGGCCAGGGTTTCGCCGGCAGCGACCTCGAGATCGATTCCGTGCAAAACGGGAACTTCGAGGCCACCGCCGCTGAAGGTCTTGCCAAGTCCGGAGCAGGAAAGAATGATGTCCCTATTCATAGCGCAGAGCCTCCGCCGGATTGACCCGCGCCGCGCGCCAGCTCGGATAGAGGGTGGCCAGCACGGCGAGAACGAAGGAAATCGCGGTAACGCCCCAGACATCGCTCCATAGCAACTCGGATGGCAACTCAGAGATGTAATACACCTCCCGGGACATGAACTGCACCCCGAACAGCCGCTCGATGGCGGGTACCACCACATCGATATTGAGGGCCAGAGCGACACCGCCAATGACGCCGAGGCCGAGTCCAATACAGCCGACGACAGCCCCCTGAATGACGAAAACAGCCATGATGGAGCGCGGCCGAGCTCCCAAGGTGCGCAGAATGGCGATGTCTGCCTGCTTGTCCGTCACCGCCATCACCAGGGTGGAAACTAGGTTGAACGCGGCGACTGCGACGATCAAGGAGAGGATGATAAACATCATGTTCTTCTCAATCTGGACGGCCCGGAAAAAATTGGCATGGCTCTTGGTCCAGTCGTAGATATAAGTGTCAGCATTGATGAGCCGCGCCACTTCCCTGGACACCCGGGGCGCCTGGAACAGGTCGTCGAGCTTCAGTCGTACGCCGCTCACTTTATCGTCCATACGGTAGAGCTTCTGGGCATCCTCGATGTGGATCAGAGCCAATCCACTGTCGTACTCGTACATACCGACCTCGAAAATACCGATCACCCTAAAGGACTTGAGTCGGGGCACCACCCCCGCCGGGGTCACGGTCCCCTGGGGAGCGATCAAAGTCACTTTGTCACCGACGAATACCCGCAGCGCCCGGGCCAGCTCCGATCCAAGGATGACGCCGAATTCACCCGGCTTCAGGTCATCCAATCTGCCGCTTTGCATATGGGAACCAAAGTCGGCAACCCCCTCCTCCAGATCTGGGCGAATTCCTCTAACCATGGCGCCCCGTACGCCGTTATCCACCGAGAACATGGCTTGGGACTGGACAAAGGGCGCAGTCGCTTTCACTTGGGGATGACGGCTTGCCTCCGCTGCGATCTGCTGCCAGTCAGCGAGATCGCCATTCACGCCGGTGATCTGGATATGGGAAGCCACGCCAAGAATGCGGGTACGCAGTTCTTTCTGGAATCCATTCATCACCGAAAGCACGACGATCAGCGCAGCTACGCCTAACCCGATTCCCAGCATGGAAATGAGGGAAATGAAGGAGATGAAATGGTTACGCCGCTTTGCTCGGGTGTAGCGCAGACCAATCAGGAGTTCGTAGGGGAGAGCCATGCGAAGTGGGAAGGCCGAAAGAGGCGCTATGGTACATCCAACTACGACAGAAGACGGCACTTGTGTGCGATAGAAGGCCGGCGTATTCCGCATGGCCCTGCCGGGGGCGGGGGCCCGGGAGCTTTCGGCCCGGTAAAAGCACGAAGCCCTCGCCTGGTTTTCCAGGGAGGGCTTGGTGGGGTGTGGGGAGCCTGGCGGTGACCTACTTTCGCGAGCGGGGTGCTCACTATCATTGGCGCGACTTCGTTTCACGGT
>JBLNBI010000111.1:0-3502 GCA_050259815.1 Actinomycetota bacterium
GCACTTGGGCGCTCAGGCGTTCGGTCAGCCCGTGCCGGTAGCCGAAGTCGGCGGTGGTCCGGTTTCCTGAACGGTAGCCGTCGCGGCTGTCCAGGGCCTGCTGATGCTGGACCTGGACGAACCAGGAGGCATCGGCGGCGGGCAATTGCTGGTGGAGGTAGATGCCGGCAATGGCGTCCGTGGTGCCGGAGCCGGGCTGCAGGCTGCGCTCGGCGACCGCGCCGGCCCCGTTCGCCACCTTGAATTTCCCCGTGGGCAATTTGAGGCCGAAGGTGAAACCCATGTTGAGCGGGCGCGATGCATCGCCGAATACCGGCAATTGATAGCGCCCCACCACCCGGCTGTCGCCCAGTTCCGTGAAGTTCCAGGTTTCCCCAATTTTGGCGCCGTGGTGGTTGTGGATGTGCTCGTGGTCCCGGTCCACCAGGGGAGCCGTCACCGAGATGCCCCAGCCGGACCCGAAATTGTGGTTGTAGGTCGCCACGAGATTGCGGTTGATGGTCCGCACTTCGTCATGGTGGCGATGGATTTCGCCGACGCCCACCTTGTCGGTCCCGGAGCGGGGCTGGTTCTGGTCGATGAACTCGTAATGGAGGTCGAGGGAGGAGCCTGCCTCCACCGCGGCGCTTTCCGAGGTCCAGTTGCTGTTCACCGAACAGAAGGCGGCGCCACAGCTGGCAAAGGCTGCGGAGGGGAGGAGGGCGCAGACGGCCAGGGCAGGGACGAAACCGGGGGGAGACTTCACTGAGGCAGGTCCTTCATGGTCGCCAAATGCACGGGCATCCGGCTTGGGTAGATCGAGAGAGGGCCATACGTCGTACGGCCCTACGGGTTTGGACTGCTTACTTCGCCATGGACACCAGATAGTCGACGGCGGCCTTCACGTCGTCATCAGGCAGTGCGGCGTTCCCGCCCTTGGCCGGCATGGCGCCCTTGCTGCCGTTGAAGCCCTTCAGGGCATGCTCGTAGAGGGTTTCCTTGCCCTGGGCGATACGGGGCTCCCACTCGGCCTTGGACTTGAACATCGGGGCGCCGCCGGCACCGGTGCTATGACACATGGCGCAGGTGCCCTTGTAGACGCGCTCGCCCTTGGCCAGGTTCTCATCCACCTGGGCTGCCGCGGCGGGCGCCTGGGCCTGGGGAGCGGGAGCCGGGGCGGCGGCCGTGTCCTCCTTCTTGCCGCAGGCGACAAGAAGACCTGCAAGCATTAGCGAAACCAGCAGTTTCTTTTGCACTTCGTTTCCTCTCAATTGATGCGACCGAATGTGTCGCTTTTCTAATAATTGCCTTATTTCCCTACGAATAAGACGGATATTCGAAATAACCGGCCGTATGGCGTAGCGGTCATTTCCGGACGCGTATTGACGCAAATAACCAGTCTTCCAGACATTGATTGGAATCAAATTTACCTTGGTCATCCTGATGACCCCATCGATTTTGATGTGGGCCAAATTAATACCGGATGGGGTTAATTAGACTCTGCCGATCAAAGGACTTCACGGCTATATCCATGTCTTCCAATCACAAGCAACGGGGTTTTCTGGTGCGATCCCTTGCCGCGGTCTCCGTGGCTGCGGCCCTGTCCGCCTGCGTCCGGGATCGGACTTCCGGCCCGGTCGACATCGACTGGGGCCAGGAGCGGGATGCCCGCTGCAACATGATGGTGGACAACCCCCGTTTCGCCGCCGAGGTGCGCGATCCGGGCGGAAAGCTCTGGAAATTCGACGACATCGGCTGTGCCGTCATCTGGCTGGAGCAGCACGGATTGGCGGGGGCGACACCCGGCCTCGAGGTCTGGGTGAAGGACTTCGAGACGGGAGAATGGCTGGACGCCCGGCAGGTGCGGTACGTCCACGGCGTCAAGAGTCCCATGCGCTACCAGTACGGCGCCACCGGGAAGGTGTCCGGCGACGGGGTGGCCTATGACGAAATGAGGCGCGCCGTCCTGGCCTCGGGCCGGTAGGGATTATTTTGCTTTTCTTAAATCACCATAATATCTGGGGTTATTTCATGGGCGGTTTTTCAGTCTGGCATTGGTTTATTGTTCTGGCCATTGTGCTTCTTGTTTTCGGTACGAAGAAACTCCGTAATATCGGCCAGGACCTGGGGGGCGCCGTCAGGGGCTTCAAGGACGGCGTTCAGGGCGCCGATGCCCAATTGGAAACGCTGAATAAGCAGAATTAAGCGACATCAAATTCATGCGTCGTTGAACTCGATAGGCTTCGCATCGCTGCGACAAAGTGCCGCACCCGGTGTTTAAAACCGGCGGTCAAGGACCGCCGGAAAAGTTTGGCGAAGTCCTTTTAATTGGAGTATTCGATGACCAAAGATGAACGCAATGCCACCCCGCTGACCGTAGCGGATCCAGCTCGGCGGACTTTCTTCAACAAGGCGGCTCTGGCTGGCGTTGCCGGTGCGGGCCTGTCCATGGGCCTGGCCGCCTGCAAGGGCAACGAAGCCCCGGCGGCGGCTGCCGCCAAGCCGGCGGCCGATGCGGGCGCCGCCCACGCGGCGGGAGGCGAGGTCGCCCCCGGCCAGCTGGATGCCTACTACTCCTTCTCCAGCGGCGGCCACTCCGGCGAAGTCCGCGTCTACGGCATTCCGTCCGGCCGTTTGTTCAAGCGCATTCCCGTGTTCAACACCGACGCCCTGGTCGGCTGGGGCATCACCAACGAATCCAAGAAGATTCTCGGCACCAAGGCGGATGGCAGCCTGAAGTACACCACCGGCGACACCCACCACGTCCACATGTCCTACAAGGACGGCGTCTATGACGGCCGCTACATGTTCGTCAATGACAAGATCCACAGCCGCCTGGCCCGTGTCCGCCTGGATACGATGGAGTGCGACAAGATCACCGAACTGCCGAACGTCCAGGGCTTCCACGGCACCTTCCCGGACAAGCGCGACCCGGTGGATGAGAAGATCAACCATACGACCCGCGTCTTCTGCGGCGCCGAATTCCACATCCCGCTGCCCAACGACGGCCGCGACCTGGACGATCCCGCCAAATACGGCTGCCTGTTCACCTGCGTGGATGCCGAGACCATGGAGCCCCGCTGGCAGGTCCGCCTTGACGGCAACATGGACCTCATCGCCACCTCCTACGACGGCAAGCTGGCGGCCACCAACCAGTACAACACCGAGGGCGGTGCCCACTTCGAGGACATGATGGTTTCCGAGCGGGATGCCTGCGTGTTCTTCAACATCGCCCGCATCGAGCAGGCCGTCAAGGACGGCAAGTTCAAGACCATCGGCAACTCCAAGGTTCCCGTGGTGGACGGCACCAAGGCCGCCAACAGCGACCCCAAGACCGCGCTCACCTGCTACGTCCCGATCCCGAAGAACCCCCACGGCGTGAACATCAGCCCGGACGGCAAGTACTACGCCTGTTCCGGCAAGCTGTCCCCGACCGCCACCCTGATCGAGCACGCCCTGGTGCTGAAGTGGTTCGACGGCGAGCTGAAGGACCCGCGGGACACCGTGGTGGCCGAGCCGGAAA
>JBLNBI010000112.1:0-19539 GCA_050259815.1 Actinomycetota bacterium
AGTTGGCCGACCCGGTCCCGGTGGGGGATGGCCGCCAGCACCGGTTCCGTGTCGCCGGAACTGAACAGTTCCACTTGGCCCCGGCGGACCATCTGGGCCAGGAGGTCCATGTCCTCGGGGAAGTTGTCCCGCAGCCAGTCCAGGAGCCAGCCGGAGAAGTGGGCGGCGAAGCGGAAGTCCGGATAGTCGAACAGGGCGCGCAGGAAGGGCCGGTAGCAGCGCTCATGGGCGTCGACGATCACTTCCGGGAAGTTGCCGACGGGCTGGTGGGCGTGGACGCCGAGGAGGAGGGTGATGGGCTGGGTCATGGCGCTCTGTCGGTATCAGGTGGCGCGGCGCATGGTGCCGCCGCTCTCGGCCGGGCCGCCGCCCCGGCTGATGGGATGGTCGAGATTGACCGGCGGAACGAGCTTGATGAGGCGATAGAGGGCCTTGAGGTTTTCCCGGAACAGGCCATCGAAGCAGGCCACCGACTCCGCCGGGTTGTAGTCCCCGAACCACCAGAACCAGTCCGAGCTTTCGCAGGACATGAGTCGGGCCCGCACGGCGTCCTGCTCGGCGGGGGACAGGAGATCGCTGTCCAGGGCCCGGTCCACACAGAGCTTGGCCTCGCAGAGCATTTCCCAGGCCCGGTTCTTGTCCGGGCTGCCGATCCAGGTGGAAAAAGTGCCGTACACCCAGCTCCCCGCCGTGAATTTGGGCAAAGGCTGGCGGCGCTTCCTATGGTGGAGGGCCGCCGCCCCCAGGGTGGTGGTGCGGATGTGGGGCTGCTTGGCGAGAAGCGAATAAAGCTCCTCGAAGAAATACCAGGCGTTGTAGGGGTAGTACTCCCAGGCGTTCTCCCCGTCCAGGAAGACCGGGATGACCCCCTCCGGCTCCGCCTTGGCCACGGCCTCCACCTCGGCAATGAAATGGCGGGCGGCGTCCCGGTTATGCCAACGGGCGTATTCGAAGCCGATGAGGTCCGACAGCCGCTCGTCCCGGAAGAAGAGGGTGAGGTTGTCGGCGTTGCCAGTAGGAACTCCCCAGGGGCGGTAGGGGCTGGCGTCCGGCCCGGCGGAATTTTTCAGCACACTGAGGCTGCTGGCGGTCCAGGCGAAGCCCGCGTCGCTGATCTGCTGGAGGAAGGGGGCCGATAGCGCCCCTTCCGCCGGCCATAGGCCCGCCGGCGCCCGGCCGAAGCGCTCCTCGTGGCTGCGGCTGGCTTCTTCCAGGTGGATGTCCACCCGGGCGGCGCCGTCGGGGTATTCCGGGGCGCCGGGCAGGGCGCAGCCGGGCCAGGCTTCCCGTGCGCTGTCGAAGTCGATGAGGAGCGGGGCCAGGGGGTGACTGGCCGGGGTGCAGGACAGCTCGATCTGGCCCGTCTCACCCAAGGCCCGGTAGCGGGGGATGAGGTGGCGCATGACGCTCCCCAGGGCGGCGATCAGGCATTCCCGGTCGGCCAGGGTGAAGAGCTCGCCCTTGGCCATCAGGGCCGGGATGGTGGTGCCTTCCCGGCGCAGGGTTTCGCCGGTCCAGGCCAGCAGGTACCAGACCGCCAGGTCGGCGAAATAATGGCCGGAAAGATAGTCGGTGCCGGCGCCCCCCTGGTCCCGGATGAAATGGGCCAGGTCCCGCAGCCGCCGGTAGGGGGCGAAGGGCTCCAGCATGGTGGGGAAATGGCAGCGGAAGGCCATGTCCAGGAGGTAGCGCCGGTCGGCTTCGTCCAGGCGGTCCGGGTCTTCGTGGGCGACGATGCGCAGCAGGGGGTCCCGCCAGCGGCCGGTGGCGAACTGGTCGGCGTAGTCCTCGATCTGGTCCAGCAGCACCGGCACGAAATTGACCGTGCAGCGGATTTCCGGGTGCCGCTCCAGGTGCCCCGCCATGTCGGCGTAGTCCTTGAGGGCATGGAGCAGGACCCAGGGCAGGACGAATTCGCCCGTCTCCGGATGCCGGTAGTCAGGCTGGTGCATGTGCCAGAGGAAGGCGAGGTCGGCCAAGCTCGTCGATCCCTCAGATCTTGCTGCGGTTGGCGCCCTGGCCCAGCATTTCCGGGGTGATCAGGGTGATGCCCTTGGGGCTCACGTAGAAACGGCGCTTGTCCTCCTTGGGGTCGAGGCCCACCACCAGCCCCTCCGGGATCTGGCAGCGCTTGTCCACCACGCAGCGTTTCAGCATGGCCCGGCGGCCGATATCCACGTGGGGGAGGATGACGCAGTCCTCCACCGTAGCCCAGCTATGGACATGGACGCTGGAGAAGAGGAGGGAGCGCTGCACCGTGGCGCCGGAGATGATGCAGCCGCCGGAGACCAGGGAGTCCGCCGCCGTGCCGCGCCGGTCGTCGTCGTCGAAGACGAACTTGGCCGGGGGCAGTTGCTCCTGGTAGGTCCAGATGGGCCAGTTCTTGTCGTAGAGGTTCAATTCCGGCGTCACCTTGGTCAGCTCCATGTTGGCTTCCCAGTAGGCGTCGATGGTGCCCACGTCCCGCCAGTAGGGGACGTCGTTGGTCGTCATGCCGACGCAGGAATCGGCGAAGCGATGGGCGTAGATGCGCTGGTTGGCGGCCAGCATGTGGGGAATGATGTCCTTGCCGAAATCGCGGCTGGAGCCCGGGGTGCGGGCATCCCGCTCGAGCTGCTCGTAGAGGAAGTCGGCGCTGAAGACGTAGATGCCCATGGAGGCCAGTGCCCGGTCCGGACGGCCGGGCATGGCGGGCGGGGTGGGGGACTTCTCCACGAAGGCGTTAACCCGGCTGTCCCCGTCGATGCCCATGACCCCGAATTCATGGGCTTCCTCCAGGGGTACGTCGATGCAGCCCACGGTCATGTCCGCCTTATGCTGGACGTGGAACGCCAGCATGCGGCCGTAGTCCATTTTGTAGATGTGGTCGCCGGCCACCACCAGGACGTATTCCGGGTTGTAGCGGCGCAGGATGTGCATGTTCTGGTACACCGCGTCGGCGGTGCCCTGGTACCACTGGGTCTCGTCGATCTGCTGCTGGGCGGGGAGGAGCTGGATGAACTCGTCGAAACGCCCGTCCAGGAAGCTCCAGCCCCGCTGGATATGGCGGATGAGGCTGTGGGCCTTGTACTGGGTGGCGACGCCGATGCGGCGGATGCCGGAATTGACGCAGTTGGAGAGGGTGAAGTCGATGATGCGGAACTTGCCCGCGAAGGGGACTGCCGGCTTGGAGCGGTAATCGGTGAGCTGCTTCAGTCGGCTTCCGCGGCCGCCGGCCAGGATGATGGCGAAGGTATTCCGGGTCAGGTGGCTGATGAAGCGCATGTCGGGTTGCTCGCGGATTTCGCTAGCCATCTCGGCCTCCAATGGTTGTATAACCTTTATGATACTGTGCCATGGTCATGACAGATTCGCTATCGCAAGATCTCTACCTCTTCAACGAGGGGCGCAACCACCAGGGTTACCGCTTCCTGGGGGCGCATTTCGGCGAAGCCGGCACCACCTTCCGGGTCTGGGCTCCCAATGCTTCCCGGGTGGCGGTGGTCGGCGATTTCAACAACTGGGATGGGCGAATCCACAACCTGCACAGTCTCGGAGCCTCCGGGGTATGGGACGTAGTGGTGCCGGAGGCCAAACCCGGCAGCCTCTACCGTTTCGAGATCCACAACCGCCATACCGGCGCCCTGCTGATTAAGAGCGATCCTTACGCCCGAGGTTTCGAACACCGTCCGGGTTCCGCCGCCTACGTGACGGAACCGTCCGGGCATGCCTGGGGCGACGGCGACTGGCTGGCCCGCCGGGCCGGCTGGGACTGGCTCCATGCCCCGGTCAATATCTACGAGGTCCATCCCGGCTCCTGGATGCGCCATCCGGACAACCGCCCCTACCTGTGGCGGGAGCTGGCGGAGCGCCTCATCCCCTACGCCGTTGACCAGGGCTACACCCATCTCGAACTGCTGCCCGTGACCGAGCATCCCCTGGACGAATCCTGGGGCTACCAGACCACCGGCTACTTCGCCCCCAGCTCCCGCTACGGCTCCCCGGACGACCTCAGGGCCTTCATCGACGCCTGCCACCGGGCCGGCCTCGGGGTCATCCTGGACTGGGTGCCCGGCCACTTCCCCCAGGACGACTGGGCCCTGGCCCGCTTCGACGGCACCGCCCTCTACGAGCACGAGGACCCGCGCCTGGGGCTGCACGCCGACTGGGGCACCCACATCTTCAACTACGGCCGCCACGAGGTGAGGAGCTTCCTCCTGTCCTCGGCCCACTACTGGCTGTCGGAATTCCACTTCGACGGCCTGCGGGTGGATGCGGTGGCCTCCATGCTCTACCTGGACTATTCCCGCCAGCCCGGCGAATGGCTGCCCAACAAGTTCGGCGGCCGGGAAAACCTGGACGCCATCGACTTCCTCAAGGATCTGAACGCCATGGTTCATGGGGAATTCCCCGGGGCCCTGACGGTGGCCGAGGAATCCACCGCCTGGCCCCAGGTTTCCCGACCCACCTGGCTGGGCGGGCTGGGCTTCTCCATGAAATGGAACATGGGCTGGATGAACGACAGCCTGCGCTATTTCCACCGGGACCCCATCCATCGCCGCTGGCACCACGACGAACTGACCTTCGGCCAGATGTACGCCTATTCGGAAAACTTCGTCCTGCCCCTGTCCCACGACGAGGTGGTCCACGGCAAGGGTTCCCTCATCGGCAAGATGCCGGGGGACGACTGGCAGCGCTTCGCCAACCTGCGCCTCTTGCTCGCCTGGCAGGCCTGCACCCCGGGCAAGAAGCTCCTCTTCATGGGGGGCGAGTTCGGCCAGTGGCGGGAGTGGGCGGAAAACCGGGAACTGGATTGGCAGCTCCTTTCCGGCGAGCGCCACCTCGGCCTCCAATCCCTGTCCCGGGACCTGAACCTCCTCTACCGGGATTGCCCCGCCCTGCACCAGCAGGACTTCGAGGCCCAGGGTTTCGAGTGGATCGACTGCCACGACAGCGAGCACTCCATCCTCTCCTGGCTGCGCTGGGGCCGGGACGGCTCCTTCGTGGTGGTGGCCATGAATTTCACCCCCGAACCCCAGCACGGCTACCGTCTCGGGGTGCCCAAGGCCGGCCATTACCGGGAGGTGGTCAATACCGACTCGGCCCACTACGGCGGCTCCAACCTGGGCAACCACGGCGGCGTGGATGCTTTCGAAGGCCAGTGGATGGGGCGTCCGGCTTCCCTGGAACTGATCCTGCCGCCGCTCGCGGCAGTGGTCTTCGCCCTGGCCTAGCCGGCGGGTGAAATGAAGGTGCTGCGCTTCCTGCTTCTCCTTGTTCTCTCTGCCCTGGGCTCGGGTGCCTGGGGGGCACCCAGCCATTCCCTCGACGATATCCTCAAGGTCCTGGACAGCCAGCCGGTGAACCGGGCGGCCTTGGATCAGGCCAGGGAAGTCCTCGCCCGGCCCCTGCCGTCCGGTGACGATTCCGCCCTGGTCAAGGCCCATCGGGAAAAATCCCAGGCGGCCGGCGAACTGGGCCTCATCAGCCGGCAGATCGAGGAACTCCGGCAGGCCATCGCCCTGGGGGGCGGTTCGGAGCCGTTCCGGGTGTGGCAGCAACTGGGAATGGCCGAGTTTTTCGGGGGCAATTTCCGCAATGCCATCGCCGCCCGGGAAAAGGTCCTCGCCATCGCTCCCGACAACAAGAAGGGGATGCGGGTCGGCGAGCATGCCGGCCTTGCCGATCTCTACCGCCGCATCGGCGACTTCGAGCAGGCGAGGCGCCATGTGCGGGACGCGGAGGGCGTCCTGGTCCTGCTGCGGCGCAGCCCATCCTGGAACGACTTCCAGTACAACTGGCAGGCCAGCGTCGAGGATGCCCTGGGGCGCACGGAATTCGCTGCCGGCCACTACGCCGAGGCTGAGGCCCGTTTCCGCCGGGCGGTGGAATTGGCCGAAAAGGACGTGGAAGCCAACCTCCTGCGTCAGGCCAGGGGAATCGAGACGCCACCCCAGTTCCAGATGGAAAACCGCCTGGACTTCCTTTACGGCTGGCTGTCGTCCGCACTACTCAAGCAGGGGCGCCTCAACGAGGCGGAGGTCATCTCCCGCCGCAGCGCCTACCGGGCCCTGCAGCGCTCCGGACAGGACAGCGTCCACGCCAATATCATCCTCCAGCAACTGATCACGGTCTTCGCCGAGCAGAACCGCTTGGCCACGGCCCTGCAACTCGCCGACCGGGTGCAGGCCAATTTCGAGCGCATGGGGGTGCCGGCCACGGCCTATTTCGCCGTGCGCAACCACAGCCTGCGGGCCAATCTCCTTTCCAGTCTTGGGCGCTGGCAGGAATCCCTGGGCGAATTCGAGGCTGTGCGCGCGGCCCTGGCGGCGGATCCCCAACTGGCGGAAACCCTGGGGGCGCCTACCCTGGGACGGGTGAGGGCTCTCCTGGCGGTCGGCCAACCCGGCGAGGCCCTGGACGATGGGGCCAAACTCCATCGCCAATTGCAGGGCCAGCTGGGTGCCGGCGCCTACGAGACGGCGGAGGTCCTGGGCTATGTGGGGGTCGCCCAGGCCGCGGCCGGCCGGGAGGCGGAGGCCCTGCGCAACCTGCGGGAAGCCATCGCCGTCCTCGCCCCTGCCGCCGCCGAAAAGAACGATCGCTCCGGCCAGCGCTTCCAGCGGCTTTCCTACCTCGTCGAGTCTTATCTGAGGCTATTGGCCAAAATTCGGGCGACCCCTGCCGAAAAGGCTGCCGGCATCGACGCCGCGGCGGAGGCTTTCCAGGTGGCCGACATCCTGCGGGGCCAGGCGGTGCAGCAGGCCATGGCGGCCTCGGCCCTGCGGGCCGCCGCCGGCACGCCCGAACTGGAGGCCCTGGTCCGGGAGGAGCAGGACGTCCGCCAGGAGCGGGACGCCCTCTACGCCATCCTGGCCGACCTCATGTCCCGCCCGGCGGACCAGCTCTTGCCCGGAGTGGTGGACCAGATGCGGCAGCGGGCCGCCGCCCTGAACGAGCGGGACAAGGTTTTGGACGACACCATCCGCCGCCGTTTTCCCGACTACGCCGACCTGGCCGCCGCCCGCCCGGTGCCCCTGGCCGAGGTGCAGAAGGCCCTGCGGCCCGGGGAGTCGCTGCTATCCGTCTATACCGGCACCGACCAAGCCTACGTCTGGGCTATCCCCGCCAAAGGCAGCCCGGCCTTCGCCGCCGTGCCCCTGCCCCGGGCCGAGGTGGAAGCCATGGTGGCGCGGCTCCGCGCTGCTCTCGACCCCGGTGATGTGGATTTCGAACGGATGCCCGCCTTCGACGGAGCAGTCGCCCACCGCCTGTACAAGTCCCTCCTCGGGGCTGTGGAGCCCGGCTGGGCCGGCGCCAGCCATCTCATCATCGCTGCCGGCGGGCCCCTGGGGCGCCTGCCCTTCTCGGTGCTGCCGACCGAATTGCCGGCTACGGCCAAAAAGTCGGGGGCGCCCCTCTTTTCCGAATACCGGGACTGGCCCTGGCTGGCCCGCAAGGTGGCGGTGAGCCAGTTGCCCGCCGCCGCCTCCCTGGTCACCCTGCGCCGTATGAAGCCGGGGGCGCCCGACCGGCAGCCCTTCATGGGCTTCGGTGATCCCCAGTTCAAGCTGGCCCGGGAATCCGCTACCGCCCGCAGCCGGGCCCTGCGCTCCGCCGCCCTGCCGCGGCGCGCCGCCCGGGAGGAGAGGGCCATCGATTACGGCACCATCGCCGCCCTGCCCGATACCCGGGAGGAAATCCTGTCCCTGGCCAAGGTGCTGGGGGCCGATCCCGAGCGGGATGTGTACCTTGGCCCCCGGGCGAGCAAGGCCCAGGTCCTGGCGGCGGATCTCAAGCATCGCCGCATCGTCGCCTTCGCCACCCACGGCCTCCTGGCCGGCGATTTCCCCGGGGTGGACCAGCCCGCCCTGGCTCTCGCCAATCCCGGAGGCGGCCAGCATGGCCTGCTGACCCTGGACGACATCCTGGGCTTGAAGCTTGATGCCGACTGGGTGGTGCTCTCCGCCTGCAACACGGCGGGGGGCGAAGGGCAGGGGGCGGAGGCGGTGTCCGGCCTCGGTCGGGGCTTCTTCTACGCCGGCAGCCGGGCTTTGCTGGTGACCCACTGGCCGGTGGAGACGGTGTCTGCCAAGCAGTTGGTGGTGGGGGTCTTCGACGCCCTGTCCAGGGAGCCGGGGCTGACCCGCTCGGCCGCCCTGCAACGCTCCATGCTCAAGGTGATGGCAGGGCAGTCGGAGGATGGCTTCAGCTACGCCCATCCCTTGTTCTGGGCGCCCTACGCCCTGGTGGGCGACGGCGGAATCTGATCGGCCGCCAGGGCCACGGCCCCGAGGAGACCCAGGCGTTCTTCGGTGACCAGGTGGATGGGCATGGCCTCGGCAAGCTTGCTGTGCTCGCGCTTGGCGTTGAAGGCCTTGAGGAAGGGCGCCGGCGAGGTGCGGGGCAATAGCTTGGCGGCAACCCCCCCGGCGATGAAGACGCCGCCGTAGGCCAGCCATTTGAGGGCCAAGTCCCCGGCGAAGGCGCCGTAGGCCGACAGCCAGATATCCAGGGTTTCGATGGCGGCCGGGTCGGCGCCGGCCAGCGCCCCTTCGGCCACTTCCGCCGGGGCCTTGTCCCGGCCGGTGAGGAAGCGGTAGATGCGGGCGAGTCCCGGGCCGGAAACCACGTCCTCCACCGTGGCCCGGCCGAGCTGGTCGTAGAGCCAGCGCCACAGCTCCGCCTGGCGGGGATCGATGGGGCAGAAGCCCATATGGCCGCCCTCGCCGGGGACCACCCGGTAATGGCCGTCGTGCCAGATCAGCCCCGCCACCCCCAGCCCGGTGCCGGCTCCGAGAATCACCCGGGGAGCGTGTTCCACGGGGCGGCCCGCCTGCAGGGTGGCCAACTGGTCGGATTCCAGGAGGGCCAGGCCGTGGGCGGCGCTGGCGAAATCGTTGGCCAATGCCACCCGGCCGATGCCGAAATCCCTTTCCAGGGCGGCGGCGTCCAGTTTCCAGGGCAGGTAGGTGAGCTGGGCGCTGCGGCCGTCGGTGGGGCCGGCCAGGCCGAAACAGGCGCTTTCGACCACGTCCTGGCTGCCCAGGAAGTGGCCCAGCAGGTCCTCGAAGCGGGCATAGGCCTGGCTGTCGAAACGCTCTTCCCGGAGGATGGCGGGACGGCCGGCCACGAAACCGGCCAGCGCCAGGATGGTTTTCGTTCCGCCCAGGTCGCCGCCGAGGATCATGCCGGCCTCAATGCATTCCTAGACCGCCACCGGCGCCGCGATGTGCGGATGGGGATCGTAGCCTTCGAGGCGGAAATCCTCGAAGCGGAAGGCGAAGATGTCCTTCACCTCGGGGTTGATCCACATTTTGGGCAGGGGCCGGGGCTCCCGGGAGAGCTGGAGGCGGGCCTGCTCGAAGTGGTTGGAATAGAGGTGGGCGTCGCCGAAGGTATGGACGAAGTCCCCCGGCTCGTAGCCGCAGACCTGGGCCAGCATCAGGGTCAGCAGGGCGTAGGAGGCGATGTTGAAGGGCACCCCCAGGAAAATGTCGGCGGAACGCTGGTAGAGCTGGCAGGACAGCTTGCCGCCGGCCACGTAGAACTGGAACAGGCAGTGGCAGGGGGGCAGGGCCATGCGGTCTACGTCCCCCGGATTCCAGGCGGAAACGATATGGCGGCGGGAATCCGGGTTGTTCTTCAGGCTGTCCACCAGCTGGGAAATCTGGTCCACCAACCGGCCGTCCGGGGTTTCCCAGCGGCGCCACTGCTTGCCGTAGACGGGGCCCAGATCGCCGTTCTCATCGGCCCATTCGTCCCAGATGCGGACGCCGTTCTCCTGCAGGTAGCGGATGTTGGTGTCCCCCTGCAGGAACCAGAGCAGTTCGTGGATGATCGATTTGAGATGCAGCTTCTTGGTGGTCATCACCGGGAAGCCCTTGGAAAGATCGAAGCGCATCTGCCAGCCGAAGACAGAGCGGGTGCCGGTACCGGTGCGGTCCGACTTGTCGTGGCCGTGCTCGAGCACGTGCCCCATGAGATCGAGGTAGGGTTGCATGGACCTATAATGCAAGACCAAAAAGAGACAAAGATTATATGCTGGCTTCCCTGACAAGCTCCCCCAAATTGCCGGCCGCCAACCGCTTGGCCAAGTTGAATCATGTGCTGGTCCTGATGCCGGCCGCCGACGAATTGCCGGCCGATTGCCCGGAACCGAAGCTCCTCCTGGCGGCCCTCGCCAGGCGCGACAAGAAGGTCGACAAGCTCAAGTCCGATCCCGTTTCGGCAAATGCACCTCAAGGCGGCCTGCGGGTTTGGACGATGGTGGGCGGAAAAAAATCCCGCTTCCAGCAGCTCTCCCAGGTACGGGAGGCTTTCGAGACCCTGCTGGACGAGGAACCGGAAAGCATCGACGTCCTGGTGGTGGGAGACGAGGCATTCCGCGCCGGGGCGGCGGCCCTGGCGGCCTACGTGGGCCTTGCCAACGGCACCCCCATGCCGACCTTGAAGAAGGAGGATGCGCCCAAGCCCCTCAAGGCCCTGAATGTCTGGGGTATCGATGCCGTCGCGCCGGAGGCCGCCATCCTGGCCGAAGCCAACCTGCTGGCCCGCATGCTGACGGCCCTGCCGCCCAATGCCCTGACCCCCTCCGCCTACCGGGAACGCCTGCGGGAGTTGGCGACGGACCTGGGCTGGCGCATCGATGAATTCGACCAGGAACGGCTGCGCAGCCTCGGTGCCGGCGCCTTCCTGGCGGTGGCCCAGGGCAGCGCCGTCGGGGACGCCGCCATCGTGCGGCTGACCTACGAGCCCGCCGAGGTCACTGAAACTTCCATCGCCGTGGTGGGCAAGGGCATCTGCTTCGATACCGGCGGCCACAACCTGAAGCCCGCCAAGTACATGGCCGGCATGCACGAGGACATGGCCGGGTCGGCGGTGGCCCTGGCCATCCTGGTGGCGGCCACGCGCCTGCAACTACCGGTGCGCGTCGACGCTTGGCTGGCCTTGGCCCGCAACGAGATTTCGCCCCAGGCCTACCGGCAGGGAGACGTGGTGACCGCCCTGGACGGCACCACCATCGAGGTGGTCCATACCGATGCGGAGGGCCGCATGGTGCTGGCCGATACCCTTCACCTGGCGGCCAAGGAGAAGCCGGCCCTGATCGTCGATTTCGCCACCCTCACCGGCAGCATGCTGGAAGCTCTGGGGACCCGTTATTCCGGCGTCTTTGCCACCTCGGACGAACTGGCGCGGCAAGCGGTGAGAGCCGGGGTGGAGAGCGGCGAACGGGTCTGCGCCTTCCCCATGGACGAGGACTACGAGGAAGCCCTGGACAGCGACCTGGCCGACATCAAGCAATGCACCCTGGAAGGGGAGGCGGACCACATCCTGGCGGCCCTTTTTCTCAAGCGCTTCGTCGGCGACATGCCCTGGGTACACATGGATTTGGCCGCAGCGAGCTGCGAGGGCGGGCTGGGGGGCATCGCATCGGACCAGACCGGATTCGGCGTCGCCTGGGGCATCGCCTTCCTGCGGGAGTGGTTCGCGGCGGGTGACGAGCGGCGCTGAAATATCAATACCCTTGGTATAAACTAGCCCGCTTAACAAAAGTATCACGGGGGATAGGGTTATGTTGGCCAAAATCGGAACTTTGGGTGGGCTGCTGGGACCCAAGATCGACCATCCGTTGGCCGACGCCAAGGAGTTGCGCCGCATCATCGCCGAACTGCCCGTCGACAACGCCTTCAAGACCCTCGACGAGGTCACCGGCTGGCTGGAGTCCCTGGAAGCCGCCAACGATTTCCCGCCGGAACTGCTGCTCCAGGTGGTCACCCAGCTTGACGACGCCGCCCAGCCCCATGTGCGCCGCCTTGGCCGCGACTATCTCCAGGCTTCCCGCATGTCCCGGGCCGAGGAAAAGCGCCTGTGGACCATCGTCCGCAGTGTCTGGAGCCGGCTGGCCTGGGCCTACGAGCTTTGCCTGAAGGCCGCCGCCAAGGGCAAGCTCTCCGACAGCTTCAAGGCTTCCATGCCCCTGCTGTGCGGCCGCCTCATCGCCGCCCTGGGCGTGTGCTACAAGTGGGACTGCTTCCATTACGCCTCCGCTTCCCCCGCCCTCTGGGGCCGGCTGGGCTATGCTTGCCGGGTGGCCGAGGAAGTCGGCCAGGCGAATCGCCCGGTTCAGCTCTATGCCCAGTTCGGCGGGCCGACCACGGTGGTGCAGGAGTACCTGAAAATCCTGGTTTTCCAGTCTTCTTCCATGGATTCCCTGTTGCCCCTGGAGATGGAGCTGGCGGAAAGACTGATCGCCCATTTCCTGCCCGACTTCGTCTTCGGCCCCGAGGGGCGGCCCGAAAGCGTCTACTGGGTGGATCTCGCCTCCGGCCAGCCGCCCATGCGCCTGGCCCGCATGCCCAAGGAGCTGGCGCCTACCCTGCGCTTCTTCCAGCCCGGCACCGTCCATGCCCAGCTGGAGGCCCTGGTCAAGGGAATGGAAGCGGGTCACGACCTGCCCAAGAACATCAACCTGGGCGGCCAGTATTCGGCCCGGGTGCTGTTGCCGGTGATTCGGCATCTGGCTGCCTATCTGGCGCCGATTCCCCCCCAGCGGCAGCATCGCCGCCACCAGGTCAAGCACCGCATGGCGGTGCTGGGCGGCCTGTCCAATGCCCTCACCGTCTTCGCCAAGGACCCGGCCACGGAACTGCGGATGGAAAGCTGGGTGGTGGAGGACGTCAGCCTGGGCGGCTTCGGGACGGTGGTGAAAGGGAATCCGCCGGAGTGGCTCAAGATCGGCGCCCTCCTGGCGCTCCAGCCGGAGGGCGGCGAGAACTGGCTGCTGGGCATCGTCCGCCGCTGCTACCGGGATGGCGACGGGGAAATGCGGGTCGGCATCGCTTCCCTGGCCAAGCAGGTGGCGCCGGTCCAGCTCAAGCCCCGCAACGCCGCCGGCCAGGTAGTGGGCAGCACCCTGGCGTGCCTGCAGATCCAGGAGGGGGATGAGCCCGGGGAAATGCGCTTCGTCCTGCCCCCTGCGTCCTTCGACGCCCGGGAAAGCCTGGAATTCGACCGGGACGGCAAGCGCGTCCTGCTCACGCCCGTCGCCCTGCTGGAGCGCTCCTCCGACTACGAGGTGGCCCGCTACCGGGCGCTGGTTTCCGAGTAACTACTTCGGGCGGATGGCCGACTTGGGCCGGAAGGCCTTGATGACGGCCTCGTCAGTCTCGACGTAGGGGCCGCCGATCAGGTCCAGGCAATAGGGCACGGCGGCGAAGATGCCGGTGTGCACCACCTTGCCGTCGGCGTCCCGCACCCCTTCCAGGGTTTCCTTGATGGACTTGGGCTGGCCCGGCAGGTTCAGGATCAGGGACTGCTTGCGGATCACGCCCACCTGGCGGGACAGGATGGCGGTGGGCACGAAATTGAGGCTGATCCGGCGCATTTCCTCGCCGAAGCCGGGCATCACCTTGTCCGCCACGGCCAGGGTCGCTTCCGGAGTGACGTCCCGAAGGGCCGGGCCGGTGCCGCCGGTGGTCAGAACCAGATGGCAGCCCACGGTGTCCACGAGTTCGACCAGCGTCGCCTCGATGGTCGCCCGGTCGTCCGGGATGAGCCGGGTTTCCATGCGCCAGGGGGAGGCGAGGGCTGCGCCGAACCACTCCTGCAGGGCGGGAATGCCCTTGTCCTCGTAGACGCCGGTGGAGGCCCGGTCGCTGATGGAAACTAGCCCGATCAACAACTCGTCAGTCGGATTCATGCCCCTGTTCCTCCAACTCCTTCAGCACCTGGAAAATCTGCCGGAAGCTCTTGGGCGGCTTGCCCGCTTCCTGTTCCTTCAGGGCGTTGCGCCGCAGCTGGCGCAATTGGGTCAGGTCGGCGTGGGGCCAGGCGGCGGCGATCTCGGAGATGACCTTCTCGTCCTCCAGGAAGCGGGCCCGCAGGCGCTCCCGCCGATGGAGCTTGGCGTTCTCCTCGGCCGACTCTCCGCGGAGCAGGGCGAGGCCAGCCTGGATGGGCTCGGGGTCGGTGCTGCGCATGAGCTTCCCGATGTACTGAAGCTGCCGGCGCTTGGCCTCGTGCTTGGTGAAACGCTGCCAGTCCCGAACCGCGGCCAGGATGTCTTCCGGCAGGTTGATGCGCTTCAATTGCCCGGGGGAAAGCTCCACCAGGGCGGCGCCCAGGTCCTGCAATTCGTGCATTTCCTCCTTGCGGCGGGTCTTGGATGGGCGCTGTTCGGCTTCGTTGAATTCTTCGTCGTGCATGATGGGGGGCTTCCGGGGGGCTGCTATCATAACGCTTTAACTTCAGCGCTTTCCACCTAGGACGCCGCCTACATGCCAGATAGTTCCCGTTTTTCCTATCCCTTCGCCACCCTGCAACAATTGGCCCAGGATGTTCTCGACCACGCCAAAGCCAAGGGCGCCACGGCCTGCGAGGTCGATGTGTCGGAAGGGTTCGGGCAGTCGGTGGGCGTGCGCTGCGGCGAGGTGGAAACCATCGAGTACAACCGGGACAAGGGTATCGGCATCACCATCTACTCGGGGCAGCGGAAGGGCTACGCCAGCACGTCGGATTTCTCCAGGAAGGCTCTCCAGGACACCGTGGAGGCGGCCCTCAACATCGCCCGCTTCACCGCCGAGGACGACTGCGCCGGCCTGCCGGACCGGGAGCTCCTGGCCACCGACTGCCCGAACCTGGACCTCTACCATCCCTGGGACCTGTCGGTGGAAGCGGCCATCGAAACTGCCAAGCGCTGCGAACAGGCCGCCTTCGACGTCAGTCCCCTGGTCACCAATTCCGAAGGCGCTTCCGTCTCTACCCAGGAGGCCCAGTTCGTGGCCGCCAACAGCCTGGGCTTCATGGGCGGCTACCCGACCTCCCGCCACTACATCGCCTGCTCGGTCATCGCCGGCGAGCAGGATGCCATGCAGCGGGACGACTGGTACTCCACCAAGCGGGACGCCCTGGAACTGGACGGCCCCGAGGGCATCGGCGCCACGGCGGCCAAGCGTGCCATCGCCCGCCTCAACGGCCGCAAGGTGAAGACCGGGGAGGTGCCGGTACTGTTCGAGGCCCCCCTGGCGGCGGCGCTGCTGGGCAGTTTCGTCCATGCCGTGAGCGGCGGCGCTCTCTACCGCAAGGCCTCCTTCCTGGTGGATCACCTGGGCAAGCGGATTTTCCCGGACTTCGTCCGCCTCGCTGAACTGCCCCGTATCCCCAAGGGCCTGGGCAGCTCCGCCTTCGACAACGACGGGGTCGCCACCCGGGACCGCAACGTCATCGACGGCGGCGTGCTCCAGGGCTATTTCCTGAACGTCTATACCGCCCGCAAGCTGGGCATGCAGACCACCGGCAATGCCGGCGGCAGCCACAACCTGATTATCGAGCCGGGTGAACACGATTTCGCCGGCCTCCTGAAACTCATGGGCCGAGGCCTGCTGGTGACCGAACTGCTCGGCCAGGGGGTCAATTACGTGACGGGCGACTATTCCCGGGGCGCGGCCGGCTTCTGGGTGGAAAATGGCGAAATCGTCCATCCCGTGGAAGAGATCACCATCGCCGGCAACCTCAAGGACATGTTCGCCGGCATCGTGGCCGTGGGCAAGGACGTGCTGGTGCGGGGTTCCAAGCAGACCGGCTCGATCCTCATCGACCGGATGACGGTGGCCGGGGAGTAAGGGTTTTCCGCAATTCGCAGCGCATTTTGTTTGTTTGAGAATCCCAAGAGCCGCAAAGGCATGACGTTCTCAAACTATCCCGGAGGAGACAAAATGCAACGTCGCGATTTCCTGAAGAAAGCTTCCCTGGGCGCCGCTGCCGGCGCTGCGACCACCCTGGCCGCACCGGCCATCGCCGCCGATTTGCCCAGTATCAAGTGGCGTCTGACCTCCAGCTTCCCCAAGAGCCTCGACACCATCTACGGTGGTGCCGAGGTGCTGGCCAACCGCCTGCGGGCCATGACCAACGGCAAGTTCGACATCCGCGTCTTCGCGGGCGGAGAGATCGTCCCCGGCCTCCAGGCCCTGGATGCCGTCCAGCAGGGCACCGTCGAGTGCTGTCACACCTGCTCCTATTACTACGTGGGCAAGGACAAGACCTTCGGCTTCGGCACGGCAGTCCCCTTCGGCATGAACGCCCGCCAGATGAACGCCTGGATCTACTTCGGCGGCGGCCAGAAGGTGCTGGACGAGTTCTACTCCAACTACAATGTGCTCTCCTTCGCCGGCGGCAATACCGGTACCCAGATGGGCGGCTGGTGGCGCAAGGAAGTGAAGACCCTGGCCGATGTGAAGGGCGTCAAGATGCGCATCGCCGGCCTGGGCGGCACCGTCTTCTCACAGCTGGGCGTCGTTCCCCAGCAGATCGCCGGTGGCGACATCTATCCCGCCCTGGAGAAGGGCACCATCGACGCCGCCGAATGGGTCGGCCCCTATGACGACGAGAAGCTGGGCTTCTACAAGATCGCCAAGAACTATTACTACCCGGGCTGGTGGGAGCCGGGCCCGACCATCCACTTTTTCGTGAACAAGGCCGAGTGGGCCAAGCTGCCCAAGGAATACCAGGAGGCCTTCCAGGCCGCCGCCTATGAGGCCAACGTCACCATGCTGGCCGAGTACGACCACAAGAACCCCATCGCCCTCTCCAAACTGCTCCAGAACGGCGTCAAGCTGCAGAAGTTCTCGGACGAGATCATGGCTGCCGCCTACAAGGCTGCCTTCGACCTGTACAACGACGAAGCGGGCAAGAATCCGGCTTTCAAGAAGGTGTTCACCGAGTACGAGAAATACCGGAAGACCCAGAACGCCTGGTTCAGCGTGGCTGAGATGAAGATGGACGCCTTCCTGCAGACCCACAAGTAGGAAGCCTCTTCAACCAATAAAAAACCCGCCGTTTCGGCGGGTTTTTTATTGGCGGCGGCCGTGGGTCAGCTGGCACCCTCGACGTAGTAATCCACCCGGCCCCGGGGCGCCAGGTATTCCACCACCTCCAGGGGCAGGGTGGCCGGGCTGATGGCTCCCTCCACGGCCAGGTCGGCTTCCTCCAGATTGAGCAGGAGAGCTTCATGGCGGGGAATCTCTGCGTCGTAGACCATGACCAGGGGCCGCAGGAGGTTGGCCGGGTTGCTCTCCACCACCAGGCCGGTGGCGCCGTTGGAGACGGCGACGAAGGTCCCCGGCGGGTACACGCCCATGGCCTTGATGAAGCGCTGCAGGGTCTCCGGCTCGAAGTGGGCGCCCTCGTTCCGGAACAGGTGTTGCATGGTTTCCGACGGGGTCTTGGCGAGCTTGAGGTCGAAGGGATTGCAGAGATTGTCGTAGCGGTTGGCGATGGCCACCAGCCGGGCCAGGCGGGGAATCTTCTCTCCCGCCAGCTTGTTGGGGAAGCCGCTGCCGTCCCAGTGCTCGTGGTGGCAGGCGATGATGTTCTTGGCCACCGTGGGCAAATCCTTCATCCCGGCCGTCAGCTTGATGCCGTAGCCGATGTGGGCCCGGTAGAAGTCCTCCTCCGGCCCGGTGCGTTTGGCCGCCCGCAGGATGCGGGTGGGGATTTCCGCCTTGCCCACGTCGTGGAGCAGGGCGCCGACGCCCAGGAGCTTCAGTTCCTCGGCCGACAGGCCCATGGCCTTGCCCAGCAGCAGGGAGATGACCATGACGTTGAGAGAATGGAAGACCAGGCCCTTGTCGTTGCCCTTCTGGTTCACCAGGTGGACCACGACGCTTTCCGTGCCGACCAGGCCGTCCACGATCCGTCCGGCCAGGGCCTTGGCCTTGGCATGGGCCTCCGCCGGGTGGCCGGTGAGGGCCTTCATGACGTCGGCGGCGGCCAGGGCCTCCTGCTCGAATTCCCGTTCCCGCCGGGCCAGGCGCTCCCGCTGGGCGCGTACCTGGGCGATGCGCTGCTGCTTCTCGTCCAGCATGCCGGCCAGGGCGGCGCCGGCGAAGTCTTCTTCCTGCTCCGCTGCGGGCTTCTCCGGCAACGGTTCGGCGGTACTGCGGGCTGGGTCCCATTCCACGGCTTTCAGCCCCATTTCGTGCAATACCCGGATCTGGTTGGCGTTGGCGATCCGGAACTGGTTCAGGACAAAGGGATGGTTCATCCAGCCGATGGCTGCAAGGGAGATGAAGACGCCAGGCTGCAGGCGGTCGATGCTGAGGGACGGCATAGGAAAGGAAGAAAAATGCTGTGGGCCCATTGTAGAACAGGGCAAGAAAAAAGCGGGGCCAGGCCCCGCTTCGTGGTTTGCCGGTTCCGGCGCCTACTTGTTGTCCTGCTGCAGCCGCTTCAGGAGGTCGTTGTCGGCGTCGTCGGACTTTGGCGCCTCGCCGGGCTTGGCTTCGCCGTCCCCCTTCATCAGGGTCTCCAGGTCCACCGGCGGAGCGCCGCCGCCCTCCTGCTCCAGACGGGTGGCTTCCCGCTGGGCTTCGTCGCCGTAGCTGACGATATTCGGGAAGATGATGATCAGGGCCACCATGATGATCTGGATGCACACGAAGGGAATGGCGCCCCAGTAGATGTCCGTGGTCTTGATGGAGGTCGGCGCCACCGAACGCAGGTAGAAGAGGGCGAAGCCGAAGGGCGGGTGCATGAAGGAGGTCTGCATGTTCACCCCGAGGAGGACGCCGAACCAGATCAGGTCGATGCCCAGCTTGTCAGCCACCGGCCCCAGGAGCGGGACGATGATGAAGGACAGCTCGAAGAAGTCCAGGAAGAAGGCCAGGAAGAAGACCAGGATGTTGACCACGATCAGGAAGCCCAGCTTGCCGCCCGGCAGGGAGGTAAGCAGGTGCTCCACCCAGAGGTCGCCGTTCACCGCCCGGAAGACCAGGCCGAAGACCGTGGAGCCCACCAGGATGAAGACCACGAAGGACGACAGCTTGCCGGTGGTTTCCATGGCCTGCTTGAGAAGCTTCCAGGACAGCCGGCTGCGGGCCACGGCCAGGATCAGGGCGCCGGCCGCTCCCATGGCGCCGCCCTCGGTGGGGGTGGCGATGCCCAGGAAGATGGTGCCGAGAACCAGGAAGATGAGCACCAGGGGAGGCACCAGGGTGGTGACCACCCGCAGCATCAGCTTGCCGCCGCGCAGGGACCGGGCCTCCAGGGGCAGGGCCGGGCAGGACTTGGGCTTGATGACGCTGAGGATGGCGACATAACCGAAGTAGAGGCCGGTGAGGACCAGGCCGGGAACGAAGGCGCCCTCGTACATGTCTCCCACCGAGCGGCCCAACTGGTCGGCCATGATGATGAGCACCAGGGACGGCGGGATGATCTGGGCCAGGGTGCCGGAGGCGGCGATGACCCCTGAGGCCAGGCGCTTGTCGTAGCCGTAACGCATCATGATGGGCAGGGAGATGAGGCCCATGGAAATCACCGAGGCCGCCACCACGCCGGTGGTCGCCGCCAGCAGGGCGCCGACGAAGATGACCGCGTAGGCAAGGCCGCCCCGCATGGGGCCGAAGAGCTGGCCGATGGTGTCGAGGAGGTCCTCGGCCATCCCTGATCGCTCAAGGACGAGGCCCATGAAGGTGAAGAAGGGGATGGCCAGCAGGGTGTCGTTGGCCATGATGCCGAAGATGCGCTCCGGCAGGGCCTGGAAAAGCTGGGGCTGGAGAAGGC
>JBLNBI010000113.1:0-2897 GCA_050259815.1 Actinomycetota bacterium
GAGCGCAGCACCGGCGTAACCTTTTCCCGGTCGGCGCGGCGAATCTGGATCAGGCCGCCCAGCTCCTCGTTGAAGAGAGCGCGGACGACCCGCTCGAAGTCGCGGCCGGCGAGCAGGTCGGGACGCTTCTCGCTGCCGTCCACCTCGCCCACGGCGGCGTCGTAGCAGATGCCGTCCATGTCCAGGGTAACGCCGCAACGGGAGGCAAAGGCCATTTCGCAGGCAGCGGTGAAGAGGCCGCCGTCGGAACGGTCATGGTAGGCGAGCAGCAGGCCGTCCCGGTTGAGCTGCTGGATGGCGGCGACGAAGCCCTTGAGCTGTTCCGGGCTATCTACGTCCGGCGCATCGCTGCCGGTGGCGTTGAAGACCTGGGCCAGGGCGGAGCCGCCCAGGCGGTTCTTGCCGAGGTCAAGGAGGATGAGTTCGGTCTCACCCTGGTCCAGCTGGAGCTGGGGGGTAAGCGTCTTGCGCACGTCATCCACCGCGGCGAAGGCGGTGACGATGAGGGACAGGGGCGACACCACCTGCTTCTTCTCGCCGCCGTCTTCCCAGGCGGTCCGCATGGACAGGGAATCCTTGCCCACCGGAATGGAGACGCCCAGGGACTTGCACAGCTCGGAGACGGCCGCCACGGTGTCGTAGAGCCGCGCATCCTCGCCCGGCACACCGCAGGGGGCCATCCAGTTGGCGGAGAGCTTGATCTTGCCGATGTCGCCCACGTCGGCGGCCACCAGGTTGGTGATGGACTCGCCCACCGCCATGCGGCCAGAAGCTGGGGCATCCAGCACCGCCACCGGGGTGCGCTCGCCCATGGCGAAAGCTTCGCCCAGGTAGCCCTGGTAGCCCATGAGGGTGACGGCTACGTCGGCCACCGGCACCTGCCAGGGTCCGACCATCTGGTCCCGGGCGGTCATGCCGCCGACGGAGCGGTCGCCGATGGTGATGAGGAAGGTCTTGTCGGCGATGGTGGGCAGCCTCATCAGCCGGTAGGCGGCATCCTTCAGTTCCAGGGCGGCGGCGTCGAATTCCACGTAGGTGGCCGGCAGGTGCTGCACATCCCGGGTCATGCGGGGCGGCTTGCCGAGCAGGGCCTCCATTTCCATATCGACGGGATTGACGCCGAAATGGTCGTCGGTGACGGTCAGGTGGCCGTCGCCGGTGGCCTCGCCCACCACGGCGAAGGGGCAGCGCTCCCGCTCGCAGAGGGCTCGGAATTCAGGGAGGCGCTCCGGCGGCAGGGCCAGGACGTAGCGTTCCTGGGATTCGTTGGACCAGATTTCGGCCGGGGACATGCCCGGCTCCTCGATGGGCACCTTGCGCAGGTCGAACTTGGCGCCGACGCCGCCGGAATGGGCCAGCTCCGGCAGGGCGTTGGAGACGCCGCCGGCACCCACGTCGTGGATGGAGAGGATGGGGTTGTTGGCGCCCATCTGCCAGCAGCGGTCGATGACCTCCTGGGCACGGCGCTGGATTTCCGGGTTGCCCCGCTGGACGGAGGCGAAGTCCAGGTCCTCGGCATTGACGCCGGCGGTCATGGACGACGCAGCGCCGCCCCCAAGGCCGATGAGCATGCCCGGGCCGCCCAGCTGGATGAACAGGGTGCCCACCGGCAGGGTCTCGGCCTTGAAGGACTGCTGGGCCTGGATGCTACCCAGGCCGCCGGCGATCATGATGGGCTTGTGGTAGCCGCGCACAGTGCCGGCAACGTCCTGCTCATAGGAGCGGAAATAGCCAGTCAGGTTGGGGCGGCCGAATTCATTGTTGAAGGCGGCGGCGCCGATGGGGCCCTCGATCATGATGTCCAGGGCGGAGGCGATGCGGCCGGGACGACCATAGGCCTTTTCCCAGGGCTGGGGCGCATCGGGGATGTTCAGGTTGGACACCGAGAAGCCGCACAGGCCGGCCTTGGGCTTGGAGCCCTTGCCGGTGGCGCCCTCGTCCCGGATTTCGCCGCCGGAGCCGGTGGAGGCGCCGGGGAAGGGGGAGATGGCGGTCGGGTGGTTGTGGGTCTCGACCTTGGTCAGGATATGGGTGACTTCCTGCTTGTAGGTGTAAGTGCCGTCGGCTTCCGGGTAGAAGCGGGCGATCTCGGCGCCCTCGATGATGGAAGCGTTGTCCGAGTAGGCCACCACGGTGCCCTCGGGGTGGGCTTGGTGGGTTTCCCGGATCATGCCGAAGAGGGTCTTGTCCTGGGCTTTCCCGTCGATCACCCATGAGGCGTTGAAGATCTTGTGCCGGCAGTGCTCGGAGTTGGCCTGGGCGAACATCATCAGTTCCACGTCGGTCGGGTTGCGGCCGGCGTTGGTGAAGATGTCGAGGAGGTAGTCGATCTCGTCATCGGAGAGGGCCAGGCCCAGGGCGCCGTTGGCCTCCACCAGGGCGGCTTTGCCGCCCTTCAGCACGTCCACGGTGGACAGGGGCTTGGGCTCGAAATGGCGGAACAGCTCGCCGGCGGCGTCGAAACCGGGCAGGACCGAGTCAGTCATGCGGTCGTGGAGCAGCGCCGCGGCAGTCTTGCGCTCATCGGCCGTCAGAGCCCGGCCGCCCTTCACCGTCAGGTGGTAGGCGATGCCCCGCTCGATGCGCTCGATGCCGTCCAGGTCGCAGTTCCAGGCGATATCGGTAGCCTTGGAGGACCAGGGGGAAATGGTGCCGATGCGGGGCGTCACCAGGAAAAGCTCGCCGGCTTCGGCACCGGCCGGCTTTTCTTCCAGCAGGGCTGCCAGCTTCTGCCGATCCTCAGCCGACAGGGGCCGCCGCAGGGCTGCGAAATGCCAGTAGTTGGCAGCCACGGCCTCGATGTCGGGCAGGGCCGCGGTCAGGCGGGATTGCAGGCGTTGCAGGCGGAAAGCGGAAAAGGCGGGGTCGCCCTTGAGGCAAAGGAGGTCGGCCATGGT
>JBLNBI010000114.1:0-3559 GCA_050259815.1 Actinomycetota bacterium
GCACATTTGTGCGCTACGGCTTCTTGGATGCAGGTCGCAAGGCTGGGCGGGAGACCTGGGAGCAATCCGCTTTCAGCCTGTCGATGATGGGTAAGATGCTGACCGGGGAAGTCTCTTGGCGCAACCTGTCGGGACCGGTCACCATCGCCGACTACGCAGGGCGTTCCGCCAAGCTGGGACTGGAGTATTACCTGAAGTTCATGGCCCTGGTGAGCCTTAGTCTGGGCATACTGAATCTACTGCCTATACCCGTACTGGATGGTGGGCATTTGTTGTATCATATGATAGAAGTCGTCAGGCGAGGTCCGCTGTCGGAGCGGGCCATGGAGATAGGCCAGCAGATCGGCATCTCCTTGTTGTTGGCCTTGATGGCTTTCGCCTTTTTTAATGACATAAATCGCCTGCTTTCCGGCTAATAAATGAAAAAGACTCTGTTGGGTGCATTGATCGCCGGGCTGTTCGCCCTGCCGGCGGTTGCGTTTGAGCCTTTCGCCGTCAAGGACATCCGCATTGAGGGGATTCAACGGACGGAAGCCGGTACGGTCTTCAGCTACCTGCCGGTCAAGGTGGGGGATACCCTGACCGACGAAAAGGCCGCCCAGGCCATCAAGGCTCTGTTCGCGACGGGTTTCTTCAAGGACGTCCGCGTCGAGGTGGAAAAGGATGTGATGGTGGTCGTGGTGCAGGAGCGCCCCGCCGTCGCCTCCATCGACTTCGTGGGGATGAAGGAATTCGAGAAGGACCAGATCAAGAAGGCCCTCAAGGAAACCGGCATCGCCGAAGGCCGCATTTTTGACCGTTCCCTGCTGGAAAAGGCCGAGCAGGAAATGAAGCGCCAGTACCTTGCCCGGGGTAAGTACGGCGTCAATATCACCACCACGGTGACGCCTCTCGAGCGTAACCGGGTCGGCATCAATTTCAATATTGAAGAAGGCCAGGCCGCCAAGATCAAGCAGATCAACATCGTCGGCGCCAAGGACTTCCAGGAAAAGGATCTGGTTGCGCTGTTCCAGCTGACGACGCCGGGCTGGATCACCTGGTACACGAAGAACGACCAGTATTCCCGCCAGAAGCTGTCGGCCGATCTGGAAACCCTCAAGTCCTACTACATGAACCGGGGCTACCTGGAATTTGCGGTGGAATCCACCCAGGTATCCATTTCCCCGGACAAGCAGGATGTCTACATCACCGTCAACATCAACGAGGGCGAGCGTTACCAAGTGTCGGCGGTCAAGCTTGCCGGCGACCTGACGGTGTCTGAAGCCGAGTTGCGGCAACTGGTCAAGGTCAAGCCTGGGGACATCTTCTCCCGGGAAAAGGTCAATGAGTCCACCAAGGCCATCAGTGATCGCCTGGGCAAGGATGGTTACGCCTTCGCCAACGTGAACGCGGCGCCGGAACTGGACAAGGAAAAGCATCAGGTCGCCTTCACCATCTTTGTCGATCCGGGCAAGCGGGTATATGTCCGCCGGGTTAACGTCACAGGCAATACCAAGACCCGGGACGAGGTCATCCGCCGCGAAATGCGCCAGATGGAAGGCGGCTGGTACGACGCCGACAAGGTCGCCCTGTCCAAGCAGCGGGTGGACAAGCTGGGATTCTTCCAGGAGGTCGCCGTGGAAACGCCAGCTGTGCCCGGTACGGCGGACCAGATCGACGTGAATATGAACGTCACCGAGAAGCCTACCGGCAACCTCATGCTGGGTGTCGGCTTCTCTTCGACGGAAAAGGTGGTTCTGTCCGGCTCCATTGCCCAGAACAACATTTTCGGCAGTGGCAAGAACGTATCGGCTCAGGTCAATACGGGCAAGATCAACAAAGTCATCGCCTTCTCGTACACCGACCCGTATTTCACCGTCGATGGCGTCAGCCTGGGTTATGACGTCTATCACCGCACGGTGAATCCGACTTCCCTGTTGGTGGGCAACTACAAGACCTCGTCTACGGGCGGCGGCATCCGTTTTGGCTTCCCAATCGCCGAAAAGGAAGCGATCAGCGTCGGTGTCGGCATCGATACGACGACGGTTTCCACTTATTCGGACAGCCCGCAGCGTTATCTCAATTTCGTCCAGGAATTCGGCAGTACCAACATTACGCTGCCAGTTACCGTTAACTGGGGCAAGGATACCAAGGACAGCTTTATCTACCCGACCTCCGGCTACAACCAGCGGGCCAGCCTCGAGTGGGCGGTTCCGGGGGGCGACCTGCAGTATTACCGCGCCACCCTCCAGCATCAGCAATTCTTCCCGATCACCAAGACCCTGACCCTGATGGTCAACGGCGAGGTCGATGGTGCCAAGGGCCTGGGCGGCATGGGCTTGCCCTTCTACAAGAACTTCTACGGCGGCGGCATCGGGTCTGTGCGTGGCTACGCCACTGCCAGCCTGGGGCCACGGGATCAGATCTGCACTAGCGGCGTCTGTACGCCGTCGGACGACCGCCTTGGCGGCAACAAGCGGGTCATCGGCAATGCCGAAGTCCTGTGGGGCGTCCCGGGCATGGAGAAGTCGGTGCGTCTGGGCCTGTTCCTGGATGCCGGGCAGGTGTATTCGATTTCCCAGAAGCTCAATCTCGGCGACCTCCGGTATTCGACGGGTATTTCCGCGGCCTGGATATCCCCCCTCGGGCCTCTCAAGTTCAGCCTTGCTCAGCCGCTTAACGACAAGCCCGGTGACAAGAACGAACGATTCCAATTTCAGATGGGCACTACTTTTTGATTCAGGAGCATCATGTTGAAAGCTAAATCCCTTGTCCTGGTGTCGTTGATGTCCGCACTGTTCGCTACCGGTGTGAGCGCAGCCGAATTGAAGGTCGGCTATGTCAATACCCAGCGCATTTTCCGTGACGCGCCGGCAGCGGTTAAGGCCGCCAAGAAGCTGGAAACCGAGTTCTCCAAGCGTGATGCCGAACTTCAGCAGATGGCCAAGAAGCTCCAGGGTATGCAGGAAAATCTGGAAAAGAATTCCGTCACCATGTCCGAGAGCGATCGTCGCACCAAGGAGCGGGAATTCGCTGACCTGTCCCGGGATTTCCAGCGCAAGCAGCGTGAATTCCGCGAAGACCTGAACCTGCGCCAGAACGAGGAAAACGCCGCCGTGATCGAGAAGGCCAACAAGGCCATCAAGCAGATCGCCGAAGCCGAGAAGTTCGACCTGATCCTTCAGGACGTGGTGTGGGTTAGCCCCCGCCTGGATATCACCGACAAGATCATCAAGGCCCTGGCCGAAACCAAGTAATGCCCAATCCAGGCCGGCTGACTTTTTCCCTTGCCGACATCGCCGCCCGCCTGGGCGGCGATGTGCTTGGGGATGCCGAAACCCGCGTTTCCCAGGTGGCTACCCTGGCAGCTGCCGGGGCAGGGGAGATCGCCTTTCTCTCCAACCTGAAATACAAGCGCCAACTGGCCGATACCGGGGCATCCGCCGTGATCGTTTCGGCAGCCTTCGCCGATGCCACCAGCCTGCCGCGCATCGTCACTCCCAATCCCTACGTCTATTACGCCCGGGTGGCGACCCTGCTCAATCCGGCGAATCTGCCCGCGGCCGGTGTCCATCCGTCC
>JBLNBI010000115.1:0-21274 GCA_050259815.1 Actinomycetota bacterium
TGGCAGTTGGGGCAGTCCCGGGCGATCTCGGTGACGGCGGCGAAGGCGGAGTCGAAGGGGTACTTGGCCGATTGGTGCTGGTTAAGGCGCTTGAGGAGGTCCAGGGTAGCCCGCTGTTCCGGCTCGGAAACCAGGTCCGGCCGGGCCAGGTTGAGGATGGGGGGATCCCCCGGGCGGAAGGCGGTGCCCTGGTACACGGCCGGGAGGAAGCCGGAGCTCCAGATCACCCGGCCGCGGCCGCCGCCCCCGGTGCTCTTGCCGTTGGCCAGGACCACGAAGCCCGGCAAGTCCGGGTTGGCGGAGCCCAGGCCGTACTCGACCCAGGAACCCAGGGCCGGGCGGCCCGGGCGACATTGCCCTTGGGGGCTTCCTTCTCGGCGGCGGTGACGGTGATGCCGGGACCGTCGCCATCCCCGTCGGCGGCATCCGCCTTGGCCTGCTTCTGTTGCTGCTTGTTCAGGTATTCCACCAGGGCCGCCTTGTCGAAGCGGTCGGCGTTACGGCCGAGGACGATCTTGTAGAGCTTGTCCACCTGGGGCTTCAGTTCCGGGTTCTCGCCAAAGCCGTCCGGCGTCGCCACCTTCTTGCCGGCGGAGATCTGGGCCTTCACCAGCTTTTCCTCGCTATCCAGGGAGGACAGCAGGGTCTCCTTCTCGAACTTGTCCGGGGAGCGGCTGAACAGAATCTGGTACAGGCGTTCGATGCAGACGGCATCGCTGCTGCCCGCCTCCTTGGCCACCCGGCCGGCCAGGGCCTGGGGCGCCGTGGTGGTCACCTCCCGGCGGCTGTGCACCAGCAGGGGATTGGCCCAGTCGAAGGTATCCAGCAGCGGATAGGGGGTGTTGCGGCGGACGAAGATGTAGAGGCTGCGGCGGAAGGCCCAGAAGACCCACTTCGCCGACGGCGGCGTCTTCGACCAGATCTCCGTCAAGTAACCGGCGTTCCCGACGGTCTATCCACTCTGTGCCCGGACCCTCCGGGCACTTTTTCGTCAAAGGCTGTAGATAAGGAAGTGGCTTTTGGCATCAGCAACCAACTTCTCCTGTAATCCTAGAACTTGAAATAGAGGAAGGGCGCCTCACCGGAGGACAGGGCCATGAGGCCGAAGGTCACCGCCACCATGCCGCCGGCCCACACCGGTGCCGGCTGGCGGCGGATGACTTCCAGCCAGCGGTCGGTATGGCGGGCGGGGATATAGTGGAGTAGCGCCGCCAGGACCAGCATGGCCACGGCGATAGGGGCGAAGGGAGCGGCACCGCCGGCTCCGGCGGCGATGGCCTTGAGGTAGTCCAGGGCCCCGGTCAGGTCCTGGGCCCGGAACAGGATGCGGGAGAAGGCCACCACCTGAAAGACCAGGAAGACCCGGATGGCCCAGGCGATTCCGTGGGTAGGGAGGGGCGGCAGCCCCTTCTTCTCCCGGCGGCTGCGGGCCCAGCGCTCCAGGGCCACCACGCTGCCGTGGATGAGTCCGTACAGGATGAATTTCCAGCCGGCGCTATGCCACATGCCTATGGCCAGGAAGGTGATCACCAGATTCACATAGACGTTGCCCCGCTTGGAGCCTCCCAGGCTGAAGAACAGGTAATCCCGGAAGAAGCCGGACATGGTCATGTGCCAGCGCTGCCAGAAGTTGGAGACGCTGTCCGACCAGTAGGGCCGGTTGAAGCTGGTGGGCAGCTCGAAGCCCAGGAGCCGGGAGGCGCCCCGGGCCATGTCCGTGTAGCCGGACAGGTCCATGTAGATCTGGTAGGAGTAGGCATACACCGCCACCACCAGGAACCACCAGGAATAGGCGCCCGGGTCGGCGAAGGCCGGGGTCACCAGGTGCATTCCCAGGACGTCGGCGAAGGCTACCTTCTTGACGAAGCCCCGCACCATGAGGACAAGGCCGCTTTCGATGCGCTCCGGCGGATCACTGCCCTCCCCCTGGATTTGGGGCAGGATCTGGTGGGCCCGGGTGATGGGGCCGGACAGCACGGTCGGGAAGAAGGCCACGAACAGGGCGAAATCCCGGAAGGAATCGCACACCGGCTGCTGCCGTCGGTACACATCCAGGGTGTAAGAAAGGCTCTGGAAGGTAAAGAAGGAAATGCCGATGGGCAGCATCAGCTCCAGGAGGGGCAGGTCCGCCTCCATCCCCAGGCCCTGGAGCAGGGCCGCGAAGGTCTCGATGAAGAAATTGGCGTACTTGAAATAGCCCAAGAGCCCCAGCCCGCCCGCCAGGGCAACGGCCAGGAAGAAGCGCCGGCGGCGGGGATCCTCGCTGGCGGCGATCTGCCGGGCGGCGTAGTAATTGATCAGGCTGTTGAACAGGATGAGGACGGCGAAGCGCCAGTCCCAGCACATGTAGAAGTAGTAGCTCCCGCCCAGGAGCAGGTTGTTGCGGGCATCCCGGGTGCGGCAGACGCGGACCAGCCCGAAGAGGACCGCCACGAAGATCAGGAAGTGCAGGGAGACGAAGGACATGGCTCAGTCCGGCAGCAACCGGCGGTCAAGGATGAACGCAGCCAGGAAATTGGCCACCAGGGACTCCCCCTCGGCGGAGAAGTGGTGGGAATCGGCGAAGTAGCGGGCGCCCCCCGGCACCATCTCGTCGAGGGCGATGACCGGGATGCCGCGGGCGGCGGCCACTTCCCGGATGAGGGCGTTGTGGCGGTCGTAGAGGACGTGCAGGCCGTTCAAGTCGAAGCAATGGGTGTAGTAGCGGTCCGTTTCGGACAACTGCATCTGCTCACCCAGGGGCTGGTCCCGCCGGTAGGACTTGGCGTTGGTGGTGAATACCAGGCGCATGCCCCGCGCCTCGGCGCCCTTGATCATGGCTTCCAGCTTGGCCCGATAAGGCGCCAGGTTGACGCCCTCCGGGTCCCTCGCCTCGCCATGCCGGGCCGCTGCCGTCCGCAGAAAGACGGTGTTTTTCTTGAGCATATCCACCGACATCAGCCATGTCGGCAGGGACAGGAGCGGCAGGCCGTGGGAAGCGGCGCCCTTGCCGTGCATCTCCCGGCAGTACTCCAGGAAGTCGTTGAAGCCGGTATAGACGATGGTGAGGTCGGGCTTCAGGGGAGCGATGCGCCGCTCCAGCATGGCCTGTTCCTCGTCGAGCCCGAAGCCGACGATGCCCGCATTGATCACCTCCACCTGGCGTTCCGGGAAATCATGGCGCAGGCGCTGTTCCAGCCGGGCGGGGAAGGTCTGGTCGTTGTCGGCGTCGTAGGCCCCCATGACCGTGGAGGCCCCCACCACGGCCAGGCGCCAGCTTCCTGGCGAACGGACGGGCAGGATTTCCCCACTGCGCAGCCCCAGGGAATTGGTGCGCACGGTGACCCCGTTGGTGGTGAATACCCGGTTGGGGCTGAGGAGCTGCAGGCCGGTTTCCGGATCGACCACGTAGCGCGGTTCGGCAAAGAGGACCGTGAAGATGCTGTCCCCGGTCCGCACCTGGGAGCGCACCTGGAAGGCCAGTTCGATGGCCAGCAGCATGCCGGCCGCCATGGCGAGGGCCAGGAGGACCTTGCGGACGCCGCCGGACAGCGGGCTGGTGGCGGCCTCCTGCGCTGCCGCCGGCGGCTTCAGGCGGCCCGGCAGGCCCCATACCCAAGACTCTCGATCCATGTGCCCTCTTCCCTCGCTGGCCGGGACTGACAGGATAGAAGACCGGGCATGCCGATGAAGTGGCAAGAGCCCCCAATCGGCGGGAGCAAAAAAGGGTATCCGGGTTCTGCGCCATCCGGACGGGATGACGGAAATCCGCGTCAATTGCCGGGCTAGGGCCACCGCGGATTCCCGATTGGCATTACGATGCGGCCTGGAACGACTTGGATCGGAGGAAATGGGGTCATGAATCTGGAAAAGGTGGTCTTCGGCTTTTTCATCGTCCTGGCGGCGACGCTCAATTTCGGCTTCTTCATCGGCGACATCGGCCGGCCCGAGTACCACAACATCTACGAGCTGTTCGCCGCCATCGTGGTGAACATGATCGCCACGGTGCTCAAGTTCGGGGACCGCACCCAGATCGGCGCCGTCCACCTGTCCACCAGCCTGGTGGCAGTTCTCCAGCTATTCGCCGCCGCCATCACCTGGGCGGTGGTGGTCCATGTCACCGGCACCGGCATGACCCCGGAGATGACCTCCAGCGTCGTCTCCCTGTCCGGAGGGGCGCTCTTCGCCAACGTCATTTCGGTGGTGATGCTCATCGTCGAGACCGTGATGCTGCGCCGCTGAGCATGGACAGCATCGTCTTCCTGGTGCTGCGGCGCATGCGGGCGCCGCTCATCGTCCTGATCGTGATCTACGCGGTCTCGGTCCTGGGGCTGACCCTGGTGCCCGGCGTCACCCCGGAGGGGCAGCCCGCCCCGCCGCTCAGCTTTTTCCACGCCTTCTATTTCGTCAGCTACACGGCCACCACCATCGGCTTCGGCGAAATCCCGAACGCTTTCTCCGACGCCCAGCGCCTGTGGGTGACGGCGACCATCTATCTGACGGTGGTGGGCTGGTCCTACTCCATCCTGACCCTCCTGGCGCTCCTCCAGGACCGGCTGTTCCAGAAGACCCTCATCGCCTCCCGCTTCGCCCGGCGGGTACGGCGCATGCGCTCCCCCTTCTACCTGGTGTGCGGCTGCGGCGAAACCGGCGGACTCATCTGCAAGACCCTGGACCAGATGGGGCGGGCCTTCGTGGTCATCGAACAGGACGAACAGCGGGTCCAGGAACTGGACCTGGAGGACTTCAAGACCGACACCCCGACCCTGGCTGCCGACGCCAAGCTGCCGGCCAACCTGATCAAGGCGGGCATCACCCACCCCTTCTGCCTGGGCATCCTGGCGGTGACCAACGAGGAGGAGACCAACCTCGCCATCACCGTGGCGGCCAACTTGCTGAATCCTTCCGTGCCGGTCATCGCCCGGGCCCGCAGCCCCCTCATCGCCACCAACATGCGGGCCTTCGGGACCAACCACGTCATTAGCGCCTTCGACCGCTTCGCCGAGCACCTGGCCATGGCCGTGGCCGTCCCCGAACGCTTCCACCTGGTCGAGATCGTCACCGGCCTGCCCGGCAATCCCCTGCCCAGGGAATACCGCCCCCCCGGCGGCCACTGGATCGTCTGCGGCTACGGCCGTTTCGGCAAGGCCATCGTCCAGCACATGGCCCCCACCGGCATCGACCTGACCATCATCGACCCGGACAACCACGGACCGGAGGGATTCGTGACGGTGCAGGGTCTGGGAACGGAGGCCGCCACCCTGGTGGCCGCCGGCATCGACCGCACCACGGGCATCGTGGCAGGCAGCGACAACGACGTGAACAACCTGGCCATCGCCGTCACCGCCAAGGAACTCAATCCCGGCATGTTCGTGGTGGTGCGCCAGAACCAGTCGGCCAACGGGGTGCTGTTCGACAAGTTCCAGGCCGACTTCACCATGGTCCAGAGCCGCATCGTCGCCCAGGAGTGCATCGCCATCCTCACCACGCCGCTGCTGGCGACCTTCCTGGATCGGGTCCGCACCGCAGACGAGGCCTGGTGCGATGAGCTTTCAGAGCGGATCAAGGCGGTGTCGGGCGGGGTGATCCCCATCATCTGGGGCATCGCCGTCAGCCATGGCGACAGCCCGGCCGTCGCCCACTGCCTGCAAGCCGGCCAGGAAATCACCCTCGGCACCCTCCTGCGGGACAATACGGACCGCATGGCCCGGCTGCCGGCGGTGGTGCTGATGATCCGGCGCGGGGATCGGGACATCCTGCTGCCGGAAGACGATTGCCCCCTGCGGCCCGGGGACGAACTCCTGGTGGCCAGCCGCGGCCTGGCCCGGCGGACCATGGAACTCACCTGCCGCAACGCCAAGGCCCTGCACTATGTCTGGACCGGCCAGGACCAGCCTTCCGGCTGGCTCTGGCAGAAGCTTTTCCCTCAATCCCGTTGAAACCGGGCGCCCCGGCGCCCACCGACCACAAGACCAAGAAATGCTGCTCCTCGAACTTGTCCTGCTCCTGATGATCTGCGCGGTTGGCCTCGGCTGGCTGGCCCGCCACTTCAAGTTCCCCTATCCCATCGCCCTGGTGGTGGGCGGCGCCCTCCTGGGCATGATTCCCAAGCTGCCCCAGTTCCCCTTCGACCCCCAGCTCATCCTGGTGGTGGTCATGCCCCCCATCCTCTACCAGGCGGCCCTGCTCACCTCCTGGACCGACTTCAAGGCCAACATCCGCCCCATCAGCCTCCTGGCCATCGGCCTGGTGATCGCCACCACCCTGGCCGTGGGCTTCGCCCTCAAGCTGATGGTCCCCGGGGTGCCCTGGGCCGCCGCCTTCGTCCTGGGCGCCATCGTCTCGCCGCCGGATGCCGTGGCGGCCACCGCCATCCTCTCCCGCCTCAACATCCCCCGGCATATCGTCACCATCCTGGAGGGGGAGAGCCTGGTCAATGACGCATCCGGACTGGTCATCTACAAGCTGGCCATCGCCGCGGTGCTCACCGGCGCCTTCTCCTTCGCGGAAGCCAGCACCCAGTTCGCCCTGGTGTCGGCGGGCGGCGTCGGGGTGGGCATCCTGCTGGCCTTCGTTTTCATCGCCATCCACCGCCGCCTGGGGGACCCCTTCATCGAGGTCATCACGGCCCTCACCATCCCCTACTGCACCTACATCGCCGCCGAATCCATCCACGTCTCCGGGGTCCTGGCGGTGGTGGCGGCGGGCCTGGTGCGGGGGCGCCACTCCCCCAAGATCGTCTCGGCGGAAATGCGGATCATGGCCCGCTCGGTGTGGAACGTCCTGGTCTTCATGCTGAACAGCCTGATCTTCATCCTCATCGGCATCCAGATGTCCGACGTCATGGACAGCCTGGGCCGCTATCCCCTGTCCGAGCTGTTCGTCCTGGGTGGCGTCATCACCGGGGTCGCCATCCTGGTGCGCTTCGCCTGGGTCTTCCCGGTGGCCTGGCTGCCCCGCTGGCTGAGCGGCAGCCTCCACGAGAAGGCGCCGGCCCCCCGCAGCCGGGAGCTGGCCATCATCAGCTGGTGCGGCATGCGGGGCATCGTTTCCCTGGCCGCCGCCCTGGCCCTGCCCACCACTCTGCCCGGGGGCGAGCCCTTCCCGGCCCGGGACCTGATCATCTTCCTCACCTTCTTCGTCATCGCCGCCACCCTCGTCGGCCAGGGCCTGACCCTCACTCCCCTCATCCGGAAACTCAAGGTGGGATCGGACTGGAGCATGCTCGAAGAGCAGCAGCAGGTCCGCTCGGCCATGCGGGAAGCCGCCATCGCCGCCATCGACGGCCACCTGATGACGAAGAAGGCCCCCCTGGAGTGGGGCGACCAGTTGCGGGGGGAAATCACCGACCGCCTGGCCCTGGCTGCACCGGATGGGGCGGAACCGACGCCCCGGGACGAGGTGCAGGCGGAACTGCGGCGCCTCGCCATCCGGGCCAAGCGCCGGGAACTGATCCGCCTGTGGCGGGCGAACGAGATCAGCGATGAAGTCATGCGCCACCACGAGGAGATCCTGGACTACCAGGAGGCGCAACTCTAAAGTGCGCGAGCAACCCGACAATTTCGAGACGACCTGACGATGACGCCAGCCGAACCCAGCCCCCTGCTGTTTTCCAATCCCCTGTCACGGTATTTCGCGGCCACCCGGCCCGCCTTCCTGTCCGTGACCCTGGCCGGCGCCCTGATCGGGCTGGCCACGGTCAGCGCCGATGGCATTCCCATCGACGTGGCCAAGGCTTTTCTCACGGTGTTGTTCGCCCTGGTGGCCCATGCCGGCGCCAATGTGGTCAATGATTATTACGACGCCCTCAACGGCTCGGATGCGGCCAACGAGGAGCGGCTCTTCCCCTTCACAGGGGGCAGCCGGTTCATCCAGAACAACGTCCTCAGCCTCCAGGAAACCCGCCGCTTCGGCTTCATCCTCCTGGGCGCGGTGATCCCCGCGGGCCTTTGGCTGACCTGGCATTCCGCCGCCGGGCTCATCCCCATCGGGCTGTTGGGCCTCATCACCGCCTGGGCCTACTCGGCCCCGCCCCTGAAGCTGATGTCCCGGGGCATGGGCGAGATTGCCATCACCGCCGGCTGGCTGCTGGTGGTCCTGGGCACCGACTTCGTCCAGCGGGGCGAGGTCTCTGCCCTGCCCCTAATCGCCGGCCTGCCCTTCGCCCTCCTGGTGGCGGCGATCCTCTACATCAACCAGTTCCCCGACGCCAAGGCCGACGGGAGCGCCGGCAAGCGGACCCTGGTGGTGCGATTGGGGCCGTTCAAGGCCAGTTGGGGATATGTGCTGCTCACCGCCGTGGCCTATGTCTGGCTGGCGTCCGCCATCCTGACCGGCCGCCTGCCCGGGTGGGCCGCCCTGGGCCTCCTGCCTTTGCTGGCGAGCATCGGCGCCTGCCGGCACCTGCTCGCCAATGCCCCTTACCCGTCCCGGCTGGCCCCGGCCATCAAGCTCACCATCCTCGCTGCCAACCTGAGCGGGATCCTGCTCTCCGCCGGCCTGGCCCTGAGTCGCTACCTCTGATCAGGATGGGCCGGCCCCCGGGGTGAAGCTCAGCGCCGGGACTGCTGCCAGGCGAGAACCACCTGGGCCGAGTGGGCCAGGATGGTCTGGTAGCGCTCCCTGGGCAAAGCCTGGCGCAGGGACTCGAAAAGCTGCTGGGTCCCCTTCTGGGCCACCTCGGAAGCCTGGGCATCGCCCAGGAGCCGCACCTGGATGTTGGCCAGGGCATCGGCCATCAGGCGCCAGCCCAGCTCGGGCATGCGCTCATTCACGGCCAGGAGCAGGCTGCCCAGGGCCTGGACAATGGCCTGGGCCTCGGCCTCGGTTTCGCAGGCCGCCATGGCATGCCACAGGGCGAGGTGCAGGTTGCGCCGCAGTTCCACCTTGAAGTCGATGGCATCCGCCTCCACTTCGCCGATCTGGCTGTAGAACCACTGGAAACGGGCATCGGCCTTGGGGTCCAGGCGGGTGCGCAGGGCGCCGATGAGGGCCGACAGGGCCGGGATGGCGGAGAGGTTGAAGGCCTGGCTGTAGGCCAGCCCCCACTGGTCCAGGCCGCTGATCAGAAGGGCCAGGCGGAGCGCCCGGGCATCCTCGCTCTCCCCCGCCTGGCACCAGTTGTGGCAGCGGGACTCCACCTCCGCCATGACCTTGCCCCCTTCGGCGGAATCCGGGGAAACGGCCTGGCGGAAGGCGCCGCCGAAAACCTCCTGGGCCATGCGGGCGGCCAGCCGCTGGGTATCGGCATTGGCGATGGAGGAAAGGCTGTCGACGATGGGATTGGCGTTCTGGGTCATCGGTCCGGGCTCGGCGGGTAAAGGGACAAGGGGGCGGATTTTATCAGTCCGCAGTGTTCCATTCGTCGAGGAACTGGGCGACGAATCGTTCCATGAAGCGGTGCCGCTCCTCCGCCAGGGCCCGGCCGCCGGCGGTGTTCATGCGGTCCTTGAGGAGGAAGAGCTTCTCGTAAAAATGGTTGAGGCTGGTGCCCTTGGCGGCCTTGTAGGCTTCCGCCGTGGCGTGGAGAACGGGTGGCACCTTCGGGTCGTACAACAGGCGCCCGGCGTGGCCGCCGTAGGCGAAGCAGCGGGCGATGCCGATGGCGCCCAGGGCATCCAGACGGTCGGCGTCCTGGACGCATTTCCCCTCCAGGGTGCGCATCCCGGTATTCACCCCGGCCCCCTTGAAGGAGATGGTGGCCACGATCTCCACCACCGGTTCGATCACCTGGGCGGGTGCGCCTTCCCTGGCGAGGAGCCGTTCGGCTTCCCGGGGCCCCACCGTCTCGTCGCCACCGTGGAATTTCCAGTCGGCGATGTCGTGGACCAGGGCACCCAGTTCGGCAATTTCCAGGTCTGCCCCCTCCTGGGCGGCGATGCGGCGGGTGAGCCGCCAGACCCGGTGGATGTGATGCCAGTCGTGGCCGGAGCCCTCCCCGGAAAACTTCGCCTCGATGTGCCGGGCGACCCGCCCGACCAGGCCCGGCTCGCCGCTCTCCATGGAATTGCCGGCCATCATTGCCCGCCCTTCTCGAAGTACGGCAGCAGCGCCTTGGCGGCCTCCACCCGCAGTTCGGGACTCGCCGACGGGTCGTTCATGACCGCCAGGAGGAAGCTCCTGGGGTCGGCGAAATTGCCGCCTACCGCGAGCCCGGCGCCCTCCCCCGCCCCGCCGGTGGCCGCCGCTGGAGACAGGAGCTTGTCCCTCACCCGCTTGAAATCCGCCGTCTTGATGCTCTCGAAGCCGCTCAGGAGGTCCGCCTGCCGGTCCAGGCTGGGGGCCATTTCCAGCCCCGGTTCGTCGGCGAACATGCTGCCCATGGACGGATCGATGAAGGCGGACCACTTGCCGCTCGCCCGGTGGAGAGCAGGCACCAGGCCCACGGGGCCGTCCCCCGGCCGCAGCTGGATCAGGGAAGCCGAAAGCTCGGACAGGTAGCGCAGCCGCATGGCCTCGAGAAAGCGCCGGGCATCTTCCGTTGGCACTGCCTCGGCCAGGGAGAACCAGACCTCGTACCCGTTCTGCCCGGAGACGGAGATGGCGGGGGCCGGCAGCTCCAGCTCCTCCTGCACCGCCCGGAAAAGATTGGCCGCCGCCTCCCAGTCGGCCGCCCTGCCGAAGCCGAGGACCATGGCCCGGGTCCGGCCATCGGTGCCGACCGGGTCCAGGGCGACCGGCTCGCCGCCAGCCAGGGTCTGGGCCACGGCCGTGGACGCGAGTTGATCCTTGGAGAAGTAGAGGCGCTGCAATTCTGCGATGAGTCTGTCCATGGGTCCGCCGGGAATTCGAATGCCAAAAGGGGGCTCCGACTCTACGGGCTCGGGGCTGCCGAGGCAAGATGAGGGCTAGGCTGCCTTCAGGTGCTCACCCAGGTAGTCGATCAGCTTCCTGACCCGGGTCGCCAGCAGCTTGTTGGACGGATAGACCACGAACAGGGGAACGGGATCGAGCTTCCATTCCGCCAAGACCTCCACCAGCCGGCCGGCGGCCAGTTCCTCGTCGGCCAGGTAGTCGGGCAGGACGGTGACGCCGTGGTCCTGGCGGGCGGCATCCCGCAGCAGGTGGAAATTGTCGGCGACGAAATCGCTGGCCAGGGGATGGACTTCGGCCCCCAGGGCGCCCCTGACCCCCCATCCCCCGGCCTTCAAGTGGCTGGCGTGGACGAGGCAGACATGGCGGCCCAGTTCCGCCGGGACCGAGGGAGTGCCCTGGGCCTTGAGGTAGCCCGGGCTGGCCACCAACCGGCGGCCGATGGAGGCGATCTTGCGGCACACGAAGGTGGAGTCTTCCAGCTCGCCCATCCGGAGCGCCAGATCGAAGCCCTCCTCCACCAGGTTCACCATCCGGTTGCTCAACGCCACTTCCAGCTGGATGGCCGGGTAACGGGACCGGAAACCGGCCAGCAGGCCGCCCAGGCAGGCCGTTCCGAAGTCGACGGGCGCCGTCACCCGGATGGTCCCCAGGGGCAGGAGCTGGCGGCTGGCGAGGCTCAGGTTGGCCGCCACCAGCTCATCCATGAGCCGGGAAACCTCCTCGAAATAGCCGCGCCCCTCGTCGGTGAGAACCTGCCGGCGGGTGGTGCGCTGCAGGAGGCGGATGCCCAACTGTTCCTCCAGTTGGCGGAGCTTGAGACTGACCGTGGACTTGGGGAGCCCCAAGTCCCGGGCAGCGTTGGAGATGCCGTTGAGCCGGACCGTCTTGACGAAGATTTTCAACGCATTCAGGTCGATGAATTTTTCCAAGGGACACCCCAGCCCGATGTTCGATTGTTCGCATTATTGAACAATCAATCCAAATATGCACGGCTATTGGAAAGACGATTGTCCGTAGAATGCAATGGCGACGAAGGCGGTCTTCTCGCCTTTGTTACGCGGAATCAAAAACAGCCCCAATGAAGAGAAACCTGCCCGTCACCGACGTCGAAACGCTGCTTCCCGAAGGTGAATTCATCTACTCCCGGACCGACCTCAAAGGGGTCATCGTCGAAGCCAACGAAGCCTTTGCCAACGTCAGCGGCTTCCGCCGGGAGGAGATGTTGGGGCAGGCCCACAATATCGTCCGGCATCCGGACATGCCCGAGGAGGCCTTCGCCGACCTCTGGGCCGATCTCAAGGCCGGCCGCCCCTGGCGCGGCGTAGTCAAGAACCGCCGCAAGGACGGGGGCTACTACTGGGTAGTGGCCAACGCCTCGCCGGTTCGGGAAAACGGACAGGTGGTGGGCTACCAGTCGGTACGCTCCCGCCCCACCCGGGATGAAATTGCCGCCGCCAGCGCCGCCTACAAGCGCATCCGGGAAGGCGACCGGTCCATCTACGTCAGCCACGGGCGGGTGGTGAAGCGCCGCCCGGCCTGGGTCAACGGGCTTCTCGCCCTGCAGACTCAGATGGCCATCATGGGACTCGCCCTCCTGGCCGTAAGCGGCACCGTCCTGGCCGGCCGGGCGATGTCCCCGGCGCCAGCCGGCGGCTTCGACAATGTGCTTGCAGCCTTGGCGGCCTTCGGGGTCCTGTACGGCCTCTATTTCCTGCTCTTCTTCACCCCCCGGGTCAGCAGCGACCTCACCGGCCTCGCCGAATGGCTGGAGCGGCTGCTGGTCACCGGCAGACTGAACCAGCGCTTCGACCTGTCCCGGCGGGACATCGTCGGCACCATCGCCCGCCGGGCGGACAAGTTCGTTTCCTCGGTCCAGGCAACCGTCCAGGGCATGGCGGACATCGCCTCCCAGGTGAATCAGGCCAGCCGCATGGTCGGCGAAGGGGTTGAAGTCGTCCGGCAGTCCGCCTCCAAGCAAAGCGAGGCGACATCCTCGGCCGCCGCCGCGGTGGAACAGGTTACCGTCTCCATCGGCGAAGTGGCCGCCCATGCCCAGGCCACCCGGGAAGTGGCCCACAAGGCCGGCGACCTCTCCCAGGAAGGGGCCGGCCTCTCGGGCAAGGCCACCGCCAAGATCCTCGCCCTGGCCGATACGGTCCAGGCCTCCGCCGCCCAGGTGGAAACCCTGGGGGAGCGCTCCGCCGAGATCAGCCGCATCGTCGGCGTCATCCGGGAAATCGCCGAACAGACCAACCTCCTGGCGCTGAACGCCGCCATCGAGGCGGCCCGGGCCGGCGAGCAGGGACGGGGCTTCGCCGTGGTGGCCGACGAGGTGAGGAAGCTGGCCGAACGTACCGGCACCGCGACCCACGAAATCGGCGCCATGATTTCCGCCATCCAGAACGACACCCAGCAGGCGGTGGAGGGCATGCGCTCCGGCGCCAACCAGGTCCAGGAAGGGGTTCAGCTCGTCCAGGAGGCGGAGCGGGCGCTGCTCAGCATCAATGCGGAGATGTCCACCACCACCCACATGGTGAGCGATATCTCCCACGCCTCCACCGAACAGCAGAACGCCATGACCGAACTGGCCCAGAACGTGGAACAGGTGGCGGTGATGACGGAACAGAACGTGGCGGTCGTCGTGCAGACGGAATCGCTGGTAAAGGACCTGACCCAGGTCGTGGACCGGATGCGCAAGTCGGTGCAGCAGTTTTCCGTCTAGCGACTCCGCACGGCGACAGGGGAAGCCGGGAGGAAAAGCAGTGGATAACGACACCAGGGCACTGCTCGGGGAACTGGTCCGCTACGCGGGCGATCCGGAGGCCTTTTCGGCCCACCGGAAAAAGGTGCTGGCATCCTATTTCAGTGCCCAGAACCCGAATCGGGTGGCCCAGCTTCAGGACTGGCAGAACCTGATCGAAGCCTCCCGGGCATCGGCGGGAACCCCGTTCCGGGCCATCGGCACCCTGGTGGATGACCTCAACGACCGGTGCGAGGCCCTGGAAACCCTCAAGGAACAGATCAAGCGCCTGAAGGACGCCGGGTAAGCGCCCCGCCGCCCTGCGGGGCACGGCGCGAAATCACCTTCAGCTCTGCAGGCTGGCCTCGAAGGCCGCTTCGGCGTTGCCCTTGAAGTGGTATTGGGCGAACAGGCGCTTCAACTGGGCGGAACGGGTCTTGGCCGTGGCCATGAAGCGGATGCCGAGGCTCTGGCCGCATTTGGCCAGGGTGGTGAAGGCGAAGTGCCATTCCCGGGCCTCGCCCAGGCGCTCGATGACTTCCTGCTCGTTGCTGATGACGATGCCGGCATGCTTCAGGGATTCGATGAAGCGGACGGGTTCTTGCTGTTGGACTCGCATATCTGACCTCGTAAAAGCGGATTGTCTTGCCACACCTCAATAACGACGCAGCCCCCTGTCCGGTTACATTCCATTGGTAACGAGATGTAACCTGCGTGGGCGAGGCGGGATCAGGAATATTTCTTCTGGTGGGCCTGGACCGCAGCCATGCGGGCCATGAAGAGGCGGAGTTTCACGCCATCGGACAGGCTGTCGTCCTGGTCGGCGGCCTGCTTGGCAGCCTCCCTGGCCGCCATGGCCAGGGCGTGGGCTTCGACGGCCTTCTGGCGGGCCATGAAGAGGCGCAGCCTGACATGGTCCGAAATGAGGGGATCGTCGTCGGCGTCCGGATCATCAACCTTGACCACTCTCGGCCGGCTGAAGGAGCGGTGCATGTCCAGGTCGTCGGAATCGTTATCGGCGTCGTCCCCATCGAGGAAGGCCAGGGTGGCCTTGCTGGTCACGGGGGTGGACTTGGCAGCCAGGACCAGTTGGCTGCGGGCCGACCGGGACAGCATGGACTTGCTGATCTTCTTGGCGGCGGCCTTCTTGGCTTCCGGCTTCAGTTCGGGAGCCGCCTTGGCAGCGGACAGGGAGGCCACGGCCGGCGGCGGCGCCCCCAAATCACGGACGAAGACGGGCGCCGGAGACTCTGCCACTGGCATGCTCTCCGCCACCGGTTCCGAGGCATGGACTGCCCCCGAGGCGAGACCAACCATTGCAGCGACTACTAACCAACGCACTTCGACACCCTTATGAAATTCGACTTCGAGGGCTTCTTAACGCGTCAGGAAGGATTCGGTTGTCACAAATCAAAAAATATTTTCATATAGGCATTTCGTCGCAGCCTGCCAAGCCATGAACCGCCTTCTGTCCGCCATCGCCTTCGCCGCCTGCAAGCACCGGGACCAGCGCCGCAAGGACGCCGCCGCCTCCCCCTATATCAACCACCCCATCGCCCTGGCGAACGTCCTCGCCAACGAGGGCGGCATCGACGACGAGGACGTGCTGATCGCGGCCATCCTCCACGACACCGTCGAGGACACGGACACCTCGGAAGAGGAACTGGTCCGGGAATTCGGCCCGGGCATCGCCGGAATCGTCATGGAAGTCACGGACGACAAGAGCCTGCCCAAGGCGGAGCGCAAGCGCCTGCAGATCGCCCACGCCGCCACCATCAGCCGGCAGGCCAAACTGGTGAAGCTGGCCGACAAGATCTGCAACCTGCGGGATATCACCACCAGCCCGCCGGCCGATTGGTCCCTGGAGAGGAAGCGGCAGTATTTCGACTGGGCCAGGGCCGTGGTGGATGGCCTGCGGGGTGCCCATCCGGTCCTCGAAGAGGCCTTCGACGCAGCTTACGGGGCCCGGCCCTAGAGCGGATTCGCCCTGACTGGCCGCGCTGCATCAAAGTCAGGGCGGGATGAGCGCAAGGCGCGCGGCGCCGGCCAGGGTGATCCCTGGCCAAGCCGGGCAACGCAGCGATCGCCCGCCCTCACTTTGACCCGAAGGGCTGCCTGGCTTTGGGCGCATCGCTGCGTTGCCGTTCGCTTGTGCAGATCACTGCACCGCGCGACCGGCGCCTGGCGCTGCATCCCAAAGCTAGGCAGTGCAGCGTGTCCGGTCAGGGCGAATCCGCTCTAGGCTTTCCGGGACGGCGCGACGCCGCCTACCGGCAGACTTCGATGCTGTCGTAGAAGCGATAGCCCACGCTGCGCAGGGTCGCCACCGGCAGGGGCAGGCCGCAGGCCTCCTCGACCTTCCGGCGCAGGCGGCGCATCTGGGTATCCAGCCGCCGCTGGTCGTAATCGACGAAGCTCTTGCCCAGGGCGGAAACGATCGCCTGGCGGGTGACGCATTCCCCACCGGTGGCCAGGGCCAGCAGCACCGTGTAATCCTGGGCCGACAGCGGAATGGGGGGAAAGCCGGGAGGAACGAGGCTGGGCGGCGAGCCCGACAAGCGCCAGCGGGGCGAGGTCCCCGGATCGGTGCCGGCAGCGGGCGTAACGGCATCGGCCTGCCTGCGCCGGGTGATGTCCCGGGCAACGGCCACCCTCACCTTGTCGACTTCCGACCAGCGGGCCGACCACATGATGTGGACGATTTGCCCATCCTTGCGGACGTAGCGGTTCTCGAAATCGTGCTGGAGGTAGCCCCCCATGATCCGGTCCACGGCCTCCATGGTCTTGGGACGGTCCTCATGGAAGACGAGGTCCAGCATCGGCTTGCCGATCAACTCCTCCGGCGTGTAGCCGAAGATGCGCTCGCAGGCGCCGCTGACGGAGAGAAGCCTTCCCGCCGGGTCCACGACGCAGACGGCGTCGAGCAGCAGGTCCATTACATTGGTCAGATCGGTGGTCCCCATTGTTCTTGTGCAGATCGTCGGGCGGCCGAAGCCGTATCCAGAATGAAGGTTTTGAATCTTATCGGAAAACGGCCCGAAGCCAAGCGGGCGTTGCAGTTCGCTGCTCAGATTCGCTCAGACAGATCCCGGGCGGATATTCCTAGAATCCATCCGACATGGACGGCGCCCCGACGACGAACGGCAGATGAAGATCAATCACCCCATCACCCAGCAGGAACGCCCCTTTCCCAAGAACGCGTACATCGTTTCCCGTACTGACCTGAAGGGCATCATCACCTACGCCAACGACGCCTTCATCGAGGCCAGCGGCTTTACCCGCCAGGAACTGATCGGCAAGAACCACAACGTCGTCCGCCACCCGGATGTCCCCGCGGCAGCTTTCCAGCACCTGTGGACCACCCTCAAGGAAGGGCGGCCCTGGCGGGGCATCGTCAAGAACCGCTGCAAGAACGGCGACCATTACTGGGTGGATGCCCTGATCGTCCCGGTCCGCAAGGACAACCAGACCATCGGCTACATGTCCGTGCGCACCGAGCCATCCCGGGAGCAGATCCGCGCCGCCGAAGCCGCCTACCCCAAGATCAATGCCGGCTCGCTCAAGCTCCCCTTGCCGACCCGGTGGATGCGCATCCCCCTCAAGGCGAAGCTCACGTCCCTGACCGTGCTCATCGTCGCCGCCCAGGCCCTGTGCCTCCTCTGCCGCCTGTTCGGCGCCGACCTGGGCCTCTCGGCTGCCGCCGCCGACCACCTGCTGCAGGCGGGCGGGATGGTCACGGTGGCCGCCGGCGTCGGCCTGTTGCTCCAGCAGCGCCAGATCATGGTCGTCATCGACCACATCACCGGGCGCATCGACCATATCGCCCAGGGCAACCTGACCGACGAGATTCCCCTGGCCCGGGCCGACGAATTGGGCCGGCTCAACGACGGGGTGGTCTCCATGCAGACCCACCTGAAGGCCATGATGGCGGAAATCGCCGAAGCGGCCGGCACCGTCCGGGAGGATGCGGACAGCCTCAGCCGGCAGGCCGGGCACACCCGCCAGGCGGCCCAGCGCCAGTCCGAGGCCAGCAGCCGGATCGCCGCCGCAGTGGAGGAACTGGCGAGTTCCGTCCAGGAGGTGGCCGAAAACGCCAGCCAGGCCGCCCAGGCCGTGGGCGAATCGAGGCAGCTGTTGGCCACCGCCTCCTCCCGCATGGAGGACAGCCGGGCAGCCTCCCAGAACGTGGTGACCACGGTGGAAGCGGCGGGCGGCACCATGTCCGAACTCTTCAAATCCATCGCCGCCATCGACCAGATTTCCCAGGCCATCCGGGAGATCGCCGAGCAGACCAACCTGCTGGCGCTGAACGCCGCCATCGAGGCGGCCCGGGCAGGGGAATCCGGGCGGGGCTTCGCGGTGGTGGCCGACGAGGTGAGGAAGCTGGCGGAAAAGGCATCCCAGCAGACCGGGCACATCGGCGCCTCGGTCCAGGAAATCCAGCGGGTCACCCAGTTGGCGGTCAGCGGCATGGAGTCCGCCGGCGGCCATGTGAGCGCCACCGATCAGGCCATGGCCCACGCCCGGGAGGGATTGGCCGACGTCGCAAGCCACGGGGAGAGCATTCTGTCCATGTCCCAGCTCATCGCCGACGCCATGCAGCAGCAATCCCAGGCCGGCAACGAAATGGCCGCCCAGGTGGAAGGCATCGTCGCCGGAATCGACGAAACCTCCGCCGCCATCAGCCAAGTGAGCGAAAAGGCGGAAGAACTGAAGCAGACCTCCCTCCAGTTGAAGGAACTGATCGGGTACTTCCGGTACATCGACTGAGCCGGCGGCGCCTCTGCGGATGCCGGTCAAGCTGACCGGCAGTCCCGGCGCTCATTAACCCGCGGCCGGACCTCTCGTGAGGCAAATTCGGCATGAGGGTGAACTTTCCCCCCAGGCCAATTTGCCGCAACCGCCCCAGACCGTTCGGTTATCCGAACGCGATCGCCCGCCCCCATACGGAAATCCGTACCCCCTCGCCGCCCAGCCGGATTAAACCCATATAAATCAGTGCATTAAAGTCGGCCGCCAGCCCCGCTGCGTGGCACGACAACTGCTATTACATGGAATGGCGGCGACTTGCGCGGCATTTCGGCCAAGCTGCCCGGCCGCCAATACCCTGTCAATTCTCAACCGCTGCCCCGGGGGCGGCAATGGAGCATTCCTGATGAAAATGAACAAGCTCACCACCTGGATCGGGGTGGCCATGCTGGCCGGCATCGTGGTCGGCTACTTGTGCAACGCTCTGGCGCCGGATGCGGCAACCGCCAAGGAAATCGCCGGCTATTTCTCCGTCGTCACCGACGTCTTCCTGCGCCTCATCAAGATGATCATCGCTCCCCTGGTCTTCGCCACCCTGGTGGCCGGCCTGGCGGGCATGGGCGATGCCAAGGCCGTCGGCCGCATCGGCGGCAAGGCCCTGGGCTGGTTCGTCTTCGCTTCCCTGTGTTCCCTGCTCATCGGCCTGGTCATGGCCAATGCGCTGCGCCCCGGGGAGTCCGTCGGCGTTCCCCTGCCGGAAGTGGGCACCGCCACCAACCTGAAGACGGCGGCCCTGAATCTGAAGGACTTCGTTACCCACGTCTTCCCCAAGAGCATCTTCGAAGCCATGGCCAACAATGAAATCCTGCAGATTCTCATCTTTGCCCTGTTCTTCGGCCTCGCCCTGGGGCAGCTCCGGGACAGCACCGCCAGGAGTCTCCTGAAGACCACCGAGGAGGTGGTGCACGTGATGCTGGTGGTCACCGACTACGTCATGCGCTTCGCCCCGTTCGGCGTCTTCGCCGCCGTGGCCGCGGTCATCACCACCCAGGGCCTGGGCATCCTGCTGGTGTATGGCAAGTACATGGGCAGCTTCTTCCTGGCCCTGGCTACCCTGTGGCTGGTGCTCATCACCGCCGGCTATCTGGTGCTGGGCAAGGAGGTCTTCCGCCTTTTGAAGCTCATCCGCGGCCCCATGCTGATCGGCTTCTCCACCGCCACCAGCGAATCCGCCTACCCCAAGCTCATGGAGCAGCTGGAGAAGTTCGGCGTCAAGGACCGGATCACCGGTTTCGTCCTGCCCCTGGGCTACTCCTTCAACCTGGATGGCTCCATGATGTACACCGCCTTCGCGGCCCTGTTCATCTCCCAGGCCTACGACATTCCCCTTACCCTCGGCCAGCAGGTCACCATGCTGCTGGTGCTCATGGTGTCCTCCAAGGGCATCGCCGGGGTGCCCCGGGCTTCCCTCGTGGTGGTGGCTGCGGTGCTGCCCATGTTCAACCTGCCGGAGGCCGGCCTGCTGCTGGTCCTGGGCGTCGATCATTTCCTCGACATGGGCCGCACCGTCACCAACGTCCTCGGCAATGCCATCGCCACCGCCGTCGTGGCCAAGTGGGAGAACGCCATCGAGCCGGTGAGCGAGGAATTGTCGGAATCCGAGGAGGTGCTGCCTCTGCCGGAAGAAGACAGCGTGAGTACCGCTGCCTGAGATGGAGTTCAACTGGCTTCTTCTCGCCCCCGCCGCCTTCTTCGCCGGCATGGTGGATGCGGTGGTCGGGGGCGGCGGGCTGATCCAGATCCCCGTCCTCCTTTCCCAATTCACCCACACCGCCATTCCCACCCTGTTCGGCACCAACAAGGTATCCAGCATCGCCGGCACCAGCGCCGCCCTGTGGCGCTATGCCAAGGCCGTGCGCATTCCCTGGGTGGTGGTGCTGCCGGCTGCCCTCGCCGCCCTGGTGGGGGCCTGGTTCGGCGCCGCCGTGGTCGCCTGGCTGCCCCGGGAGGCCATGCGCCCGCTGGTGCTGGCCCTGATGCTGGCGGTGGCCGTCTACACCTTCTGCCGCAAGGACTTCGGCCATAGCGAAACCCGGGAGCTGGTGCCCGCCGACCGCTGGCGCGGCGTCGCCCTGGGGCTGGCCATCGGCTTCTACGACGGCTTCTTCGGCCCGGGAACCGGCAGCTTCCTGATCTTCGGCTTCGTCCGCCTGTTCGGCATGGATTTCCTGCGGGCCTCGGCCAGCGCCAAGGTCATCAACGCCGCCACCAACGTTTCCGCCATTGCCTTTTTCGGTAGCCACGGGCCGCTCCTGTGGACCGTCGGCCTGGTCATGGCGGCCTGCAACCTGGCCGGTGCCCAGGTGGGCACCCTGCTGGCCCTGCACCGGGGCGCCGGCTTCGTGCGCCAAGCCTTCCTGGTGGTGGTGACGGTGCTCATCGGCAAGCTGGCCTGGGATATGTTTTAACCCCCGGTTTTAGCCGCCGCCGCTGCATAATCCGGAAATCCGAACGATCATCCGCCCCATGCTTCCCAGAGCCTCCCTGTTCCGCGTCGTCGTCCAGCTCCTGGCCTTCGCCATCCTGGTGGCCGGCACCGGACTCCTGGCCTTCCGCTTCAGCCTCGCCATGGGCCTGGCCGACCTGCAGGCCACCGGGCGCCACCGGCTGGACCTCTACGCCACCAGCCTGGAGCGGGAAATCGACAAGTACGCCTACTTCCCCACTACACTGGGGCTGGAAAGGGATGTGCTAAGCCTGCTGGCCGCCCCCCGCCCGACCCCGGCCCAGACCGACCAGGTGAACCGTTACCTGGAACAACTCAACGAGCGGGCCGGCACCCTGTCGATCTATGTCCTCGACAACGGGGGCCGGGTCCTGGCCACCAGCAACTGGCGGCGCCCCGACAGCTTCCTGGGGGAAGACCTGTCCTTCCGCCCCTATTTCCGCTCGGCCCTGGACACCGGCAGCGGCCGCTTCTTCGGCATCGGC
>JBLNBI010000116.1:0-19795 GCA_050259815.1 Actinomycetota bacterium
AGCTTGACCAGGACTTCCTTGACCACGCCGGCGGCGGAGGAAGGCACGTCCATGGTGGCCTTGTCGGATTCCAGGGTGGCGATGGCGTCGTCCACCTTGATGGTGTCGCCGCCCTTCACGAACAGGTCGATGACCGGCACGTCGGAGAAATCGCCGATGTCCGGCACCTTGACCTCGACCACGCCGCCGGCTGCCGCAGGGGCAGGTGCCGGGGCTGCTGCGGGAGCAGGTGCGGCGGCCGGGGCAGGAGCCGGAGCAGCCGCCGGCTGGGGAGCCGGGGCGGCAGCGGTCGCACCGCTTTCCACCTTGATCAGGATGGAGCCTTCGCTGACCTTGTCGCCCAGCTTGACCAGGACTTCCTTGACCACGCCTGCGGCGGAGGAGGGCACGTCCATGGTGGCCTTGTCGGATTCCAGGGTGGCGATGGCGTCGTCCACCTTGATGGTGTCGCCGACCTTGACGAACAGGTCGATCACGGGCACGTCGGAGAAATCGCCGATGTCGGGGACTTTCACTTCAACCAATTGAGTCATCTCGTCTCTCCCCTTAAACGGACATCGGGTTGGGCTTGTTGGCGTCCAGGCCGTACTTGACCAAGGCGGCGGCAACCTTCTCGCGGCCGATCACGCCGTCGTCGGCCAGGGCCTTCAGGGCGGCGAGGGTGACCCAGTGGCGATCCACCTCGAAGAAGTTGCGCAGGGCCTCCCGGGTGTCGGAGCGGCCGAAGCCGTCAGTGCCCAGGGTGACGTAACGGCGATTGACGAAGGGACGGATCTGCTCGGAGAACAGACGGATGTAGTCGGTGGCGGCAACGACCGGACCCTGGCTGTCCTTCAGGCACTTCTCGACGTGGGTGAGCTTGGGCTCCTCCAGCGGGTGCAGCAGGTTCCAGCGCTGGACGGCCTGGCCTTCCCGGGCCAGCTCGTTGAAGCTCGGGCAGCCCCACAGGTCGGCGTCGACGCCCCAGTCGTTCTTGAGGAGTTCGGCGGCGGCGATGACTTCCCGGAAGATGGTGCCAGAGCCCAGCAGCTGGACGCGGGGAGCGGTGCCGGCAGCGCCCTTACGGAAGGCGTACATGCCCTTGATGATGTCGGCCTCGGCACCTTCCGGCATGGCGGGGTGCTCGTAGTTCTCGTTCATCACGGTGATGTAGTAGAAGACGTCCTCCTGCTCCTGGTTCATGCGGCGCAGGCCGTCCTGGACGATCACCGCCACTTCGTACTGGAAGGTCGGGTCGTAGGAGACGCAGTTCGGGATCAGGTTGGAGAGGATCAGGCTATGGCCATCCTCGTGCTGCAGGCCTTCGCCGTTAAGCGTCGTGCGGCCGGCGGTGCCGCCGATCAGGAAGCCGCGGGCACGCTGGTCGCCGGCTGCCCAGCACAGGTCCAGGGTGCGCTGCAGGCCGAACATGGAGTAGCAGATGTAGAACGGAATCATCTGCACGTTGTGGGTGGAGTAGGCAGTGGCGGCGGCGATCCAGTCGCTCATGGCGCCCGCTTCGTTGATGCCCTCCTGGAGCACCTGGCCGGTCTTGGATTCCTTGTAGAACATGAGCTGGTCATGGTCTTCGGGAACGTAGTTCTGGCCTTCCTGGTTCCAGATGCCGTACTGGCGGAACATGCCTTCCATGCCGAAGGTGCGGGACTCGTCCGGCACGATGGGGACGATGTTCTTGCCGATCACCTTGTCCTTGAGGAGCATGTTCATCATGCGCACGATGGCCATGGTGGTGGACAGCTCGCGGCCTTCGCCGGAAGCCTTCAGGAGGCTCTCGAAGGCGGGCAGGGCGGGCACCGGCAGGGAATCGGCCTTGCGGCGGCGCTGGGGCAGGAAGCCGCCCAGGTCCATGCGGCGCTGGAGCATGTACTTGTATTCCTCGGAATCCTCCGGGAATTTCAGGTAGGGCAGGTCGGCCAGCTGGTCGTCGGGCACCGGCAGGGCGAAACGGTCGCGGAAGCGGCGGATGGCGTCCACGTCCAGCTTCTTCTGCTGGTGGGAGATGTTCATGGCCTCGCCGGCCTGGCCCATGCCGAAGCCCTTGATGGTCTTGGACAGGATCAGGGTGGGCTGGCCCTTGTGCTTCACCGCCCGGTCATAGGCCGCGAAGATCTTGAACAGGTCGTGGCCGCCCCGGTTCAGTTGCCAAATCTCGTCGTCGGTCCAGTCGGCGACCAGTTCCTTGAGTTCCGGGGTGTTGAAGAAGTGCTCGCGGACGTAGGCGCCGTTCTTGGCCTTGAAGGTCTGGTACTCGCCGTCCACGCATTCCATCATGCGCTTCTTGAGGATGCCCTTCTTGTCCCGGGCGAAGAGGGCGTCCCAGTGGGTGCCCCAGATGAGCTTGATGACGTTCCAGCCGGCGCCGCGGAATTCGGCTTCCAGTTCCTGGATGATCTTGCCGTTGCCGCGCACCGGGCCGTCCAGGCGCTGCAGGTTGCAGTTGATGACGAACACCAGGTTGTCCAGCTTTTCGCGCCCGGCCATGCCGATGGCGCCCAGGGATTCCACCTCGTCGGTCTCGCCGTCGCCCAGGAAGGCCCAGACCTTGCGGTTGTCCATGTCGATGAAGTCGCGGCTGGCCAGGTATTTCATGAAGCGGGCCTGGTAGATGGCCTGGATGGGGCCGAGGCCCATGGAGACGGTGGGGAACTGCCAGAAGTCCGGCATCAGCCAGGGATGCGGGTAGGAGGAGATGCCCTTGCCGCCGGTTTCCTGGCGGAAGTTGTCCATCTGCTCGTCGGTCAGGCGGCCCAGCATGTAGGCGCGGGCATAGACGCCGGGGACGGAATGGCCCTGGAAGAAGATCAGGTCGCCGCCGTTCTTGTCGGAGGGGGCGCGCCAGAAATGGGAGAAGCCGACGTCGTAGAGAGCGGCGGCGGAGGCGAAGGAGGCGATGTGGCCGCCCACGTTGGTGTGCTTGTTGGCCCGCACCACCATGGCCATGGCGTTCCAGCGGATGTAGCTGTGGATCTTCAGCTCGATGTCCGGGTTGCCCGGGTACTTGGGCTGCTGGTCGGCGGGAATGGTGTTGATGTACTCGGTATTGGCCGAGTAGGGGATGTCCACACCGTCTTCACGGGCTTGGCCGATCAGTTTCTCGATCAGGTAATGGGCCCGTTCGGGGCCTTCCTGGGCGATGACGCCGTCGAGGGCTTCGACCCATTCACGGGTCTCTTGGGGATCGATGTCGCTGGGGTCAGGCAGGGCGTTCGTAGGCTGATCGGCCATGGATGTCTCCTTAGATTTGAGGTCGTGTTGTCATGCCCGTTTTGCATGCAACTCTAACGCGAGACGAGCCGCATGGGTAAATTTCAGCTCGCTCAATATTTCGCATGGTAAAAAACAAATTCATATCGTGCAATATCCCGTGCGAAATTTTTGTGCCTGCCGATATCACACAAATTTTTTTGCATTTTGGGTTGCGCTGTATCAAATTCGCGCGGGCGTGGGTGCCTATAATCCGATCCTTTCGTCTTTCCAAATTACAGGAGCAGTCATGGCGGCAGTCATGCCCGCGCCGGCCCAGAGCCGGCTTCTCATGTCCGGCAACGAGGCGGTGGCGCGCGCCGTCTGGGAGTCCGGCGTCAAGGTGGCCGCGGCCTACCCGGGAACCCCGGCCACGGAAATGCTGGAGGTCATTTCCACCTACCCCGACGTGTACGCCGAGTGGTCGGTGAATGAAAAGGTTTCCCTGGAGGTCGCCATCGGCGCCGCCTATGCCGGTTCCCGCTCCTTCTGCTGCATGAAGCACGTGGGCATGAACGTGGCCTCCGACGCCCTCATGACCCTTACCCTGACCGGCGTCATCGGCGGCCTGGTCATCGCTATCGCCGACGACGTGGGCCTGTCCTCCTCCCAGAACGAGCAGGACTCCCGCTTCTGGGGCCGCTTCGGCCATCTGCCGGTGCTCGAGCCTTCCGATTCCCAGGAAGCCTACGAGATGACCAAGTTCGGCTACGCCCTGTCCGAGAAATTCCAGGTCCCCGTCATCCTGCGCATGACCACCCGCATCAACCACGTCAAGTCCCTGGTGACCGTGGGTGAGCGGGAAATGCACGTGGCCGCCGGCTTCCAGAAGAACCCGGCCCGCTGGGTGATGACCCCGGCCGGCGCCGGCAAGCGCATCCCCCTGATGTTCGAGCGGGACGTGGCTCTGCGCCAGGTGGCGGAAGAGTCCGAACTGAACCGCATTGAGCCGGGTTCCGACCAGCGTGTCGGCTTCATCGCTTCCGGCACCGCCTACATGCACGTCAAGGAATGCTTCCCTGACGCCCCCGTCCTCAAGCTGGGCTTCTCCTGCCCGGTGCCGGTGGAAAAGGCCAAGGCCCTGGCCGGCCTGGTGGACCAGGTTGTGGTGGTCGAGGAGGTCGAGCCCCTGGTGGAAACCGAACTCAAGGCCGCCGGCCTCAAGGTGCTGGGTAAGGACATCCTGCCCCGCTCCGGCGAACTGGCCCCCCACGTCCTGAAGCCCGCCATCGCCAAGCTCCTGGGCGAGCCGGTGCCCGAGACCAAGGTGGCTCCGCCCATGCAGATCTTCCCCCGCCCGCCCACCATGTGCGTGGCCTGCCCGCACCTGGGCGTCTATTACACCCTGTCCCAGATCAAGAACCTCACCATCTCCGGCGACATCGGCTGCTACACCCTGGGTGCTGGGCACCCCTGGAACGCCCTCGACACCACGATCTCCATGGGCGCCTCCATGGGCATCGCCCTGGGCCTCGACAAGGGCCGGGGCGAGTCCGACAAGGACAAGCGCATCCTGGCGGTGATCGGCGACTCCACCTTCATGCACATGGGCATGCAGGGGCTGCTGGACATCGTCTACAACAAGGGCAATGTCACCATCCTGCTGCTGGACAACCGGGCAGTGGGCATGACCGGCGGCCAGAACAACCCGGGCAACGGTTTCGACATCCACGACAACGAGGCTCCCCGCATCGACTTCGTGAATCTGGTCAAGGCCCTGGGGGTCAAGGAGGAGCGGGTCCACAAGGTCGATCCCTACCAACTGCCGGTGCTCTTCAAGACCATCCGGGAAGAGGTCAAGGTCCCCGAGGTGTCGGTCATCGTCACCGACCAGCCCTGCGTCCTCACCAAGGCTTATCACAAGATGAAGCCCTACGAGGTGGAAGAGGACAAGTGCACCGGCTGCGGCAACTGCATCGAGGTGGGCTGCCCCGCCATCCACGTCACCCGCCGGGGCAAGGAAGTGAAGGCTTCCGGCCGGGAAGTGGATCTGGCCTTCGTACGCATCGAGTCTTCCGTGTGTACCGGCTGCGGCCTCTGCCTGCAGCCCTGCGCACCCAAGGCCATCCAGCACTATGAGCCCGTTTCCCCCATCAAGCTCGTGAAGTCCGAGGAGGTGCCGGCATGAGCGAGAACACCAACATCCTCGTGGTCGGCATCGGCGGCCAGGGTGTCATGACCGCCACGGAAATCCTGGCGGAAGCCGCCATCGCCATGGGCCACGACGCCAAGAAGACCGAAGTGGCCGGCATGGCCCAGCGGGGCGGGGTAGTTTCCTCCCACCTGCGCTTCGGCGACAAGGTCCTCTCCCCCCAGATCACCCCGGGCACCGCCGACGTGCTCCTGGGCTTCGAGGCGGCCGAGGGCCTGCGCTGGCGCCATATGCTGCGCCCCAACGGCATCGCCCTCATGAACACCGCCCGGCTGGTGCCGCCGGTGGTGGAGCTGGGCCTCTTCGACTATCCCGAAGACCCCATCGCCGAAATGAAGGCGGCCGGGACCAAGGTGGTGGCCTTCGACGCCACCTCCATCGCCCTGGAACTGGGCGACATCCGCCTGGGCAATACCGTCATGCTGGGCGCCATCGGCGACCACCTGCCCTTCTCGGCCGAAGTCCTGCTGGAGTGCGTCCTGAAGCGCTTCCGCCGCAAGGGCGACAAGGTGGTGGAGATGAACCGGAAGGCCTTCGAGGCCGGCCGCGCAGCCGTCGGAGCGGCACAGGCGGCCCTCGCCTGATCCTCTCCGGAGTTCCGATCCGCCCATCTCCGTAGCGGGATGGGATGGGTTCGATGACATCGACATGGCGGCGGGTTTCTGCAAGAATCGCCGCCATGTTCCTGATGCCCTATCTGAAACACGCCGTAAGGGCCTCCTTCCCTTTCGGCGTCGTTCTAATCGTAGCCGCCAACCTGCTGGTGTATTTTGGATTCCAGCAGCGGGACGCCCACCGTTACCAGCGGGCCTACGACTATTACCAACACAGCATCCTCGTTCGGCTCGAACCGCCGGCCTACATCGACCATCTTCGCCAGCAGGGGACGGACAAGGCCCGCGCCAGGTTCCAGCGCGCCCAGCTGGATAACAATCTGCCCTACATGGTGCAAACCATGGCGGACGACGCCGGCTTCATGGCGAAGCTCCGCTCCGGCCAGGTCGTTCCCCCCGAGCATGCGGATTACGGGCAATGGCTCCAGGCCCGGCGCTATTTCGACGGCATCAGGGACTCCCTGGTCACCGAGCAGTACGCCTTCAGGACCGACAAGCCTTCGCTCCTGACCGCCTTCACCCACCAGTTCCTCCATGGCGACCTGGGGCACCTTGCCGGGAACATGATCACCTTCATCCTCATCGCGCCGGCCGTCGAGGCCATCCTCGGGACGTCGCTCTTCCTGACGGTCTATCTGGTGGGTGGTTTGGGGGCTGTGGGCATGCACTGGCTCATCGTCGGCTCGGGCAGCGGCCTGATCGGCGCCTCGGGAGCGATTTCGGCCGTGATGGGAGCCTTTGCCGCCCTGTTCCGGTGGCGGCGCATCCCCTTCTTCTATTTCGTCGTGGTCTATTTCGATGTCGTGCGGGCGCCGGCCCTCCTGGCGCTGCCCATCTGGGTGGTGAACGAGTTCCTGCAACTCGTCTGGTTCGGCAATCGGGGCATCGCCTATGGGGCCCATATCGGCGGCCTTCTGGTGGGCGGCATCATGGCGTGGCCCCTGGTTGGCCGGGTTGCCCAGCGCTTTGCCGAAGCCCCGGCGGCAGAGGTCGGTGGGAGCAAGGCGGACGAGGACGGCCAAACCGCGGCGGCCTTGGCCAAGCGGCATTTGGCGAAGGGGCGCCAATTGGTCCGCGAACATCGTTTCGATGAAGCAAGGCAGGCTTATGCCCGGGCGGCCGGCTGCGCCGGCCTCGATGCTTCGGCCCTGCGGGAGTGCTTCAATATTGCCAAGCTGTCGCCCGGCAGCAAGGAATTCCACCAGGTCGCCCGCGCCATCCTCAGCCACGCCGGGGACCAGGATGAAACCCATCGGCTGGTCGTCGATATTTTCGGGGATTACATCGGCCTGGCCCAGCCCCGGCCGTTCCTGAACGGGGACATCCTGGCCGGCCTGGCGGGGCGTTTCCGGCGCCGGCGCTGCATGGGGGAGCTGGATCGGGTGGCCCGTCTGTTCCACAGCGTCGCGCCGGCCCATCCCAACTGCCGCGAAGTCTTGCTGGCGGCGGCCCAGTGCCACCAGCAAGCCGGTGACGGCCACCGGGCGGCCGAGCTGGCCATCCTGGCCAAGAGCGCTCCCTAACCGCCTTTCCCCATTTACCCGGCGGCGCCCTGGAGGCGGGCCAGGGTCTTCAGGTATTCCCGGGCCTGGCTGGCGCAGGGGTGGTCGGGAAAGCGCTGGCAGAGCACGGTGAAAATCTGTTCCGCCATCTTGTCCTGGCGGAAATCCTCGCACAGGATCAGGGCGCTCAGGGCATAGACCTCGGGGATGAGAGGGTGGTTTTTGAACAGGCGGTCGAAGGAGCGCAGTATGTCCAGGGATAGCTTGGCATCCCGGGCCGTGCGCGCCGCCTTCGCCAGGGCCAGTACGGTGGCGGGGTCTTCCGGCCGGAACTCGGGCTTCCTTTCCCGGCAAAGGCGCAGGGCATCCAAGGCCTTGCCCGGCATCCCCTTGTTCAGTAGCAGCGGCATCAGGCGCTGGGCGTGGGAGAACAGGCGGTCATCCTTGCCGGCCAGGTGCAGCAGCCGGTGGTAGCGCAGCTGGAGATCGACGTTTTCCGGCTCCATCCGCTGGGCCTCATAGGCGATGTCCAGGGCTTGGTCGATCTTGCCGGCGGTAATCAGGTCGGCAACGGGGTCCGCCTCCTGGTTCGGGGCGGAACCGTCGGCAGCATCTGGATTGTCGATTTCCAGCCCGAGCCGGCGATGGTACTGGTAGAGCACATAGCCCATCATGTTGAAGGCGATAATCGTGAAGTACATCGCCGTCGCCGTGGACGCGAAGGTGGACAGGAACAGGCGTGGCCGTTGCCGGCTGAGCATGGAGAAGAAGGGTTCCAGGATGTATTCCACGTCCTCGTCGGGGCTCGTCTGGTAAAGGGTCGCCTCGACCTCGGCCCATTTGGCGAGGAGGGGATCGAATCCCTTGGAATAGAGCCAGAAGGACACCAGCATCTGGGACGAGGAAAGGCAGAAGAGGAACAGGCAGAGGAGCAGGTAGGGCTTTCCCATGGCCCTGGCGATTTCCCAGCTCAGGTTGGGGGTGAGGCCGGCGGTGAGGCTGCGGGTCTGGACCAGCACCATGGTGGCGGCGGGCAGGATGAGCATGATGGCGAGGTTGGCCATCATGCTGGCCCCCTGGCCGAAAAGGGATGCCGCCATGCCGACCACGATGGAGGTGATGACGAACAGCCCGAAGAGCTTGTAGGGCATATGGACGAGGCTGTCGTCCTGTTCCCATGAGTAGTCGGCGGGGGAAAGGCGTCCCTGGGCCGTTTCGCACAGTACCCGGCTGCCGTGGCGCAGCAGGATGATCCAGGCCACGATGGTGAGCCCCCCGATGGCGACGAACATCGACTGCATCCCCGATGCGAAGGTGCCGACCGCCGGTATGGCGCCGCACATGCAGATCCGGCCGAGGATCTGGGGGTGGCGCAGGGGAAAGCGGAAGAACTCGGGAATGCGGGTCCAGAAGGCCGGTGCGGTGATCGCATCCGACTCGGCTGTGGAGGTGGTGATGGCCATTGTCTGGTGATCGGGGATGTAAATACCATCAGCATAGTGCCTGGCGTATCGTCGGGCAATTCCGGGCGCCGTTGCCACTGGTGGGCAACGGGTGGGAATGGGGAGTGAATCCTGGTCGGCGGATTCTGGTAAAATCCTGAAAGTTCAAAGGGAAAGGCCCCGGCCTTTCCCCTTTTCTTTTTTGGATGGGTTGAAGATGACGGCTCAAATTATCGACGGCAACGCCCTGGCCCAGGAACTGCGCCAGAGTTTCAAGGCCCGGGTGGAAGCCCTGGCAGCCAAGGGGCATCGCCCCGGTCTGGCGGTGGTCCTGGTGGGTGAGAACCCGGCGTCCCAGGTTTATGTGCGCAACAAGGTCAATGCCTGCGTCAATGTGGGCATGCATTCCGAAAAAATCACCTACGACGCCGACGTCGATCAGGCCACCGTCCTCGCCAAGATCGCCGAGCTGAACGCCGATTCCAACATCCACGGCATCCTGGTCCAGCTTCCCCTGCCCAAGCACTTCGACGAAGAGAAGGTCCTCGAAGCCATTTCCGCCGAGAAGGATGTGGACGGTTTCCACGCCGAGAACGTCGGTGCCCTCGCCCAGGGCAATCCCCGCTTCATCGCCTGCACCCCCTACGGCGTCATGAAGATGTTCGAGAAGGGCGGCGTCGATCTCGCCGGCAAGGAAGCCGTGGTGGTGGGCCGCTCCAACATCGTCGGCAAGCCCATGGCCCTGCTGCTTATCAACGCCGGCGCCACCGTCACCGTCTGCCATTCCAAGACCAAGGATCTCAATTTCCATACCCGGCGCGCCGACATCCTGGTGGCCGCCGTCGGCAAGCCCAAGATGATTACCGGCGACATGATCAAGCCTGGCGCCGTGGTCATCGACGTGGGCATCAACCGCCTGCCGGATGGGAAACTCTGCGGCGACGTGGATTTCGACTCCTGCGCTGAAGTCGCCTCCCTCATCACCCCCGTGCCCGGCGGCGTCGGTCCCATGACCATCACCATGCTGCTGGCCAACACCATCGAAGCCGCTGAGCGAAAGGCCGCCCAATGAACGCAGTGAAGCATCCCCTGGTCGGCGTCGTCATGGGCTCCGATTCCGACTGGCCCACCATGCAGGCGGCGGCCGTCATCCTCAAGGAATTCGGCGTCCATTTCGAGGCCAAGGTGGTTTCCGCCCACCGCACCCCGGACCTCCTCTTCGACTACGCCGCCATGGCCAGCGAGCGGGGTCTGAAAGCCATCATCGCCGGGGCCGGCGGCGCCGCCCACCTGCCGGGCATGCTGGCCGCCAAGACCACCGTGCCGGTGCTGGGCGTGCCGGTCCAGTCCAAGGCCCTGTCCGGCCAGGATTCCCTGCTCTCCATCGTCCAGATGCCCAAGGGCATTCCGGTGGCCACCTTCGCCATCGGCGAGGCCGGCGCCGCCAATGCCGCACTCTTCGCCGTCGCCATGCTGGCCAACGAGGACAAGGAATTGGCCGCCAGGCTGGAAGCCTTCCGCCAGGCCCAGGCCGAAAAGGTCCTGGCCATGAAGCTGCCCGAGGTCTGAGCGTGATTCTCCCGCCCGCCACCCTGGGGATGCTGGGAGGCGGCCAGCTCGGCCGCTTCTTCGTCGCCGCCGCCCACGAGATGGGTTACAAGGTCTGGGTTCTGGACCCCGATGCCAACAGCCCCGCCGGCCAGATCGCCGACCGGCACCTGGCCGCCGACTACAACGATTTCGCAGCCCTCGACACCCTGGCCCAGGGTTGCGCCGCCATCACCACGGAATTCGAGAACGTCCCGGCGGAAACCCTGGACTACCTCGCCAAGTTCGTGCCGGTGCGCCCCTCCGCCGCCGCCGTGGCGGTGTGCCAGAACCGCATCGCCGAGAAGACCTTCCTTAAGGACAACGGCCTGCCCCACGGCCCCTTCGCCGCCATCCGTAGCGAGGACGACCTGCGCAATGCCGACGGCGCCCTGTTCCCCGCCATCCTCAAGGTGGCCCGCTTCGGCTACGACGGCAAGGGCCAGGCGGTGGTGAACAGCCGGGAAGAGGCACTGCTGGCCTTCGCCAATTTCAAGGGCGAAGCCTGCGTCCTGGAGCAGAAGCTGTCCCTGGACTACGAGGTTTCCGTGGTCCTGGCCCGGGACGAGAACGGCAAGGTGCAATGCTTCCCCACCGGCGAGAACCAGCACATGCGGGGCATCCTGGACGTTTCCATCGTCCCCGCCCGGGCCTCCGCCTGCGTGCGCAGCGACGCCGAGGACATTGCCGCCCGCATCGCCGACAAGCTGGGCTACATCGGCACCATGGGGGTGGAGTTCTTCATGAGCCGGGGCAAGCTCTACGTCAATGAAATGGCCCCCCGGCCCCACAACAGCGGCCACTACACCATCGACGCCTGCGTCACCGACCAGTTCGAGCAGCAGGTCCGCGCCCTGTGCGGCCTGCCCCTGGGCGAGCCCCGGGCCCATTCCGCGGCGGTCATGGTCAATCTCCTGGGCGACCTGTGGTTCGATGGCGACCACTACCGGGAACCGGACTGGTCCAGGTTTTACGCCGTGCCCAACCTGAAGCTCCACCTCTACGGCAAGCACCACGCCCGCCACGGGCGCAAGATGGGCCACTTCACCGTTATCGGCGAGGATGCGGCCAAGGTGCTGGAAGCCGCCCTGTCCGCCCGGTCCGCCATCGGCATCAAGGACGAATGACCCCGAGCGACGCCGATTACCGCCGTGCCGTCGAACTGCTGACGGCCGGCGAGCTGGTGGCCTTCCCCACCGAGACGGTGTACGGCCTCGGGGCGGACGCCGCCAATCCGGCGGCGGTGGCCAAGATTTTCGCCGCCAAGGGCCGTCCGGCGGATCATCCTTTGATCGTCCATGTGCCCGGCCACGACTGGATCGGGCATTGGGCGGAACACGTCCCCGACGCCGCCTGGGAACTGGCCGAGGCCTTCTGGCCGGGGCCGCTCACCCTCATCCTCAAGAAGCAGGCCTGGGTGCCGGACGCCGTGACCGGCGGCCAGGATACTGTCGGCCTGCGGGTCCCCGGCCATCCCGTCGCCATCGAGCTGCTGCGCCGCTTCGCCGCTGCCGGCACCAAGGGCGGCATCGCCGCCCCTTCCGCCAACCGCTTCGGGCGCATCAGCCCCACCATCGCTGCTCATGTGGAGGAGGAACTGGGCGACCGGGTGCCGCTCGTCCTGGACGGCGGCGCCTGCCAGGTGGGTATCGAATCCACCATCATCGACTGCTCCCGGGACGAACCGGTCATCCTGCGTCCCGGCCATGTCACGCCGGAGGTGATCGGCGACGTCCTCGGTACGGTGCCCGCCATCGAGACGGCGGCCGGCGCCCCCCGGGTTTCCGGTTCCCTGGAGGCCCATTACGCTCCGGTCACGCCCCTGCGGCTGGTGGCGTCCGACCGCCTCCTGGACATCCTCAACGCCCTGCGCCACAGCGGCCGTAGCTGCGCCGTCCTCGGCCACAGCCAGCCGCCCCAGGCCGGCATGCCCCACGTCTTCCGGCTGCTGCCGGCGGACCCGGTGGGCTATGCCCACGAACTCTACGCTGCCCTGCGGGACCTGGACCACGCAGGAGTCGAGCTGATCGTGGTCGAGGCCCTGCCCCAAGGTCCCGGCTGGGCAGCGGTGGCCGACCGCCTGCGCCGCGCCGCCGCCGGAGCCGGCCAGGGCTAATCGCCCTCTTCGACGGGCAGGGCGAAATAGAAGGTGGCCCCCTGGTCCACCTGGCTCTCCGCCCAGACCCGCCCGCCGTGCTTGGTCACGATGCGATGGACGATGGCCAGCCCGACCCCGGTCCCCGGGAAGCGCTCCGCCTTGTGGTAGCGCTTGAATACTCCGAACAGATGGGTGGCCTGGGCCATGTGGAAGCCCACGCCGTTGTCCCGGACGAAATAGTGCCGTTCGCTGTCCTCGCTGAGGCAACCGATTTCCACCCGGGGTTGGGGCCGGGGGCGGCTGAACTTCACCGCGTTGGCGATCAGGTTCATCCAGACTTGCCGCAGCAGGGCCTTGTCCCCCTGGGCCGGCGGCAGGTCGCCGACGGTGAAGGCATCCGCAGTGCAATCCCCGGTCTGGCATAGCTCCTCGATCACTTCCCGGGCCAGTTTCGCCATGTCCACGCTGCCGCGGGTGATGGGTGCCTGGCCCAGGCGGGCGAAGGCGAGGAGGTCGTCGATCAGGTGGCCCATGCGGACGCTGCTGTCCAGGATGACCTCCAGGAGCCGCCGCCCCTCCGGGTCCAGCCCCCCGCCGTGCTCCTCTTCCAGGAGGCGGGCGAAGCCGTTGATGGCCCGCAGGGGCGCCCGCAGGTCGTGGGAAACCGAGTAGCTGAAGCTCTCCAATTCCCGGTTCACCTCCGCCAACTGCTCCACCTGGTGCTGGAGTTCGGTGTTGAGCTGGCTGATCCGCCGCTCCGTTTCCCGGCGCTCGCTGATGTCCCGCAGGATGGCGGTGAAGAAGATGCCGTCTCCGGTGGACCAGTCGGCCAGGGAAATTTCGATGGGGAATTCCGATCCATCCTTGCGGCGCCCTTCCAGGGTGACGGTGCGGCCGATGATGCGGTGCTCGCCGGTGGCGAGGAAGCGCCGGAAGCCTTCATCGTGGGCCTCCCGCAGGCGCTCCGGGACGAGCAGGGCCAGGGGTCGGCCGAGGACTTCCGGACGCCGGTAGCCGAACAGGTTCTCCGCTGCCCGGTTGAAATAGGTGATGCGCCCTTCGCCATCCGCCGAGACGATGGCCTCGTTGGCGGTTTCGGCCGCGGCGCGCAACTGCTCCCGGCTCTCCCGCAGGGCGGCGGTCATGTCCTCGGCCAGGACGGTGGCGCGCCGGCGCAGGGTGGCTAGGGACCAGACCACCACGAACAGCAGCAGGCTGATGACCGTGCCGGTCATTAGGATCAGGCGGGGGCGCTCGTAGGAGGTGCCGGAGGTGAAGGCGGGGAGGGCGTCCACCCGGACGGTCCAGGGGCGCCCGGCGACGGTGATGTGGCGGACCTCGGTGAGGCTGGCGGGGCGGGGCGGGCTTTCCCAAGGGCGGCTGTCGTACATGAGGTTCGCTTCGTCGGTGCCGTCGCCGTCGTAGATGCGTAGCGCCACATCGGGCAGGCTGGGGCCGAGGATGCCCGCCATCAGGTCGGCGGCCCGAAAGGGGCTGAAGACATAGCCCAGGAGGGCTTCCCTGCGCTGGGCTGGGGTGTCGGTGGGCTCGCCGTGGCGATAGACCGGCAGGTACATGAGGAAGCCGGATTGGATATCCCTCTCGGTCTCCTGCACCAGGATCACCTTCCCCGACAGGGCGGCGTTCCCGGTGTCCCGGGCTGCCTCCATGGCCTCCCGGCGGGTAGGTTCGGTGAACATGTCGAAGCCGAAGGCGCGGATGTTGCGCCAGTCGAAGGGCTCGATATAGACGATGGCGGTGTACTCCCCCCGGTCCCCCTGGGGGCGCACGTCGTAGTCGGGAAAGCCTTCTGCCCGGACCGCCCGGACGTGGTTTTCCAGCTGTTCCGGGAGAAGGTGCCGGGCGAAGCCGAGGCCCAGGATGCCGGGATAGTTCCTGGCCAGCTGCAAGGCGGCGACATAGCGGCGCCATTCCTGCCGGGTGACCTGACCGGAGGCGTCGAACAGCCCCCGGGCGCCCAGCAGTACCTGCTCCTGGGCCTGCATCCGGGCCTGGATGGCGGAAACGGTCTCATCCACCCGGTCTTGGAAGCGGGTCCGGGTCTCCCGCTGGATATCCCGGGTGGCGCCATGCCAGGTCAAGGTGGTGAGGAAGAGGCAGCCAATCAGGGTGGTCCAGGCGAAGAGGGTGGCCAGCCGGGCCGGTAGGGGCAGTTCTTTCCGCCAGTTGTGTTCTTTGTTTCCGACACGCCGGGTTGCGGCGGTCGGTCCGTGTCGGAAATAGTCCATCCAACCGCCCGTCCTTTCCCGACCAGTAGACGCCTCGGGGCGGTCGTAGTGCCGGGAAAATGCCCGGAACCGGCCAAGCCCCCGCCCATTGGGCAGGATCAATCGGCAAAAAATGGGGTATTGGGTTTATTGTGCGCTGCACCATGGCATGGTCTTATGACTCCCGGAGAAGCCTTCGCCTCCCCCCGAACAACCCAACATCTGGAGAAGACCCCCATGACCATCAACGCCTTCGCTTCCGTTTCCGTGGAATCCCTGCTCGCCCCCTTCCAGGCCATCTCCAACCTGGCCGCGGAAAAAGCCGGGAAACTTGCCAACATCCAGCTGACCGCCCTGGAAACCTACCTGGCGGTGGGCATCAACCAGTGCAAGGCGGTCGCGGCCGTCCATACCCCGGAGGACTTCCAGGTCCTGGCCGGCAAGCAGTCGGAGCTGTTCAAGCTCCTGGGCGAGAAGGCCGTGGTGGATATGCAGCAGATCATGCTCCTGGGCAGCGAATTCGGCGCCGAGGTGCAGAACGCCGTGCTGGAGAGCACCAAGCCCCTGACTACCGGGCTCCAGTGAGGGGCTGAGCCCCGTCCTGCCTGAACCAAAGGGGCCGGACGGGGCCAAATCTGATCCGGATTTCCCCCGCAGGAGAGGTTTGCAGCAATGCTTCGCCTAGCCATCGTCGACGACCACGGCATTGTCCGGGCCGGCTTCCGGGAGATGCTGGCCGAGGAAATCGAAATCCAGATCGTGTTCGAGGCCTCCTCCGGCGAGGAGGCCCTCCAGCACCTCCGGGAATGCGATTGCGACGTGCTGCTCCTGGACCTCTCCCTACCCGGGCAGAGCGGCGTGGACGTCCTGCGGGCGGTGCGCCAGCGCCATCCGGGCCTCCGGGTCCTGATGCTTTCCGGCTTTCCCGAGGAGCGCTACGCCCTGGCCATGATCCGCCACGGAGCCGACGGCTATCTGTCCAAGGAATGCGAGCGGGAAGAGCTGATCCGGGCCATCCGCACGGTGGCCAGCGGCCGGCGCTACGTTTCCGCCCGCACGGCGGAACTCCTGGCCGGCGAGTGCGCCGGGGATATCGTCCTGCCCTCCCATTCCCAGCTTTCCGACCGGGAGCTGGAAGTCTTCCTGCAACTCGCCAAGGGCGCGTCGGTGTCGGACATCGCCGCCGCCCTCAATCTGAGCGTCAAGACGGTCAGCACCTACCGCACCCGGCTCCTGGAGAAGCTCAGCCTGTCCAGCAATGCCGAACTGGCGGCCTACGCCATCCGGAATGGCCTGATCGTCGGCTGAAAGGCGCCGGTGGTGTCCGCATCTTCGTCGCTATCGCCCAGCCTCAAGGTCTTCCTGGTCGAGGATTCGCCCCGGCTGTGCCAACTACTGGCCGGCATTCTGGGAGAGCTGGACGGGGTGGCGGTGGTCGGGGAGGCGGCGGACGAGCCGTCGGCCATCCAACGCATCGAGGAAAGCCGGCCGGACGTCGCCATCGTGGATCTGGAACTGGGCCGGGGCAGCGGCCTGGAAGTGCTGCGCGCCCTCTACAGCCAACCCCAGCGCTTCGGTCGGGTGCGGGCGGTCGTCTTCACCAACTACGGCCATCCCGGCCTGCGGGACTGCTGCCGCAAGCTCGGCGCCGACGGCTTTTTCGACAAGGCCTTCCAGCTGGACGACCTCATCGACTACGTCCTGGCGGCCCGCCCCGGCACGGTTTCCTACTGAGTCAGGGCTGGCTCGGGCGTTTCCGCCAGAGGAATGCTGGCGATAATCCGGGTGCCCTGGCCCGGGCGGCTGACCAGGGAAAAATCCCCCGCGAACATCTGCACCCGGTGCCGCATCCCGGCCAGGCCATGGCGGCGCCGGCCGGCCAGGGCCGGGTCGAAGCCGCAACCGTCGTCCTCGATGCGCAGGATGGCCCGGCCGGCGCCGGTGGTCAGGCCTATGTTCACGGTGCGGGCGGCGGCGTATTTGCGGATATTGGTCAGCCCTTCCTGGGCGATGCGGAAGAGGGCCAGGGCCTGCTCCCGGGGCAGCTCCAGGTCATCGGCGGGCAGGTCCAGGACCAGGCGGCACTCGCTGCTCTTGGCGAAGTCCTCCGCCAGGGCCCGCAGGGCGGCCACCAGCCCCAGCTCCTTGAGCAAGGGCGGGCGTAGGTCGTCGATCAGGCGGCGTTTCAGGAGGATGCCATTGTGGAGTTCGTCCTGGAGGCGCTCCAGCCGTTCCCGGATGGGCTGGGGCGTGTCCGGGGCGAGCTGGCGGACGATCCAGCTGGTATCCATCTTGGCGGCGGTAAGGAGCGACCCTAATTCGTCGTGGAGTTCCCGGGCCAGCCGGGCCTGCTCCGCCTCCCGGGCATTGGTCAGGTAGCTCGCCAAGTGGGAAAGCTCGTCGGTGCGCTCCTGGACCAGGGCGTCGAGGCGCTGGTTCTCCCCTCGCAGCAGGTCGGCGATCTGCTCCCGCAGCTGGAGCTGGCGCTGGAGCACGAAGTAGAGCATGAGGAGCAGAAGAAACGCCGCCCCGGCCAGGGTGGCAACCACCCATTGGGTGCGGTGGAAGTAGCTCACCGAGCTCTCCAGGGAACGCTGGCCTTCGATCAGCTCCCGGCGCTTGATCTCGGCCAGGGTGTCCCGGATGCGGTCCATGTAGCGCTTGCCCTCCGCCGGGCCGGCGCCCTTGGGGGCTTCCTCGGAGACGCTGCCCCGCCGCACCGCGTCCGCCAGGATGCGCATCTTCAGGGTCACCAGGCCGTTCAGGTCCGCCAGGATGGCGTCGTTTTCCGGGGAGGTGGACAGGTCGTCGCGGATGTCATCCAGGGTGTAGTGGAGGGTGGCGAGGCTGGCCTCGTAGGGTTCCAGGTACTCCCGGTTGCGGGAGAGGACATAGCCCCGGACGCTGCTTTCCGCGTCCGCCAGCTGGATGAGCAGGCTGTCCAGGCGGCCGATGCGCTCGGACTGGGCCTGGAGCTTGCCCAGCGCCCGCAGGCTGGCGTTGGACTGCCCGAAGCTGGAGATGAGGACGGCCAGGACCAACAGGCAGCCCAGACCCAGGAGGAGGTAGCGCCAAGGGCGGCCGGGGAGGTTGGCGGAACGGGAAAAGAGGGAGGAAAGGGTGGCAGTCATCGTGGGGGCCTTCCTGCCGGATAAGCAGGATAAATCCGACAACTGATTCCGTTCCGTCCGACAGAAAGCAGCAGGTGGACCGCTTAGGCTAAGTGACAGTTCAGTTGCTTCACCTGAAGCATGGTCCGGTCCGGGCCATGAACTGCATCACTTCATCTTCTTGAGAGGAGAACAGACATGAAACCCAAGATGCGACTCGCCACCCTCATTCTCCTGGGCGCCGTACCCCTGGCGGCCATCAGCGCCGACTACGGCGGCTCCAGTTCCAGCAGCACCAGCAGCCCGAGCGGCTCCGCCACCGATTCCTCCACCAGCGGCGGCATGGGCTCCTCCGGTGCCCAGGGCACTTCCGGCAGCAGCCGCGACCAGAGCTCGTCCGATTCCTCCGGCAGTTCCGGCTCCACCGGGATGTCCGGGTCCAGTTCCTCCGGCATGTCGGGCTCATCCGGCTCCTCGGCCCAGTCCGACACCTCTTCCAGCGGTTCCCAGGCCTCCGTTCCCCGGCAGTTCCGCCGCCTGGACAAGGACAAGGACGGCATGATCTCCCAGAGCGAAGCCAAGCGCTCCAAGGACGTTTCCCAGCATTTCAGCCAGTACGACACCGACGGTGACGGCAAGATTTCCCTGTCCGAATGGCAGGCGGCCCACGCCAGCGGTGCGGCCGGCGTCAGCGGTTCCAGCCGCTCCAACCGCAGCGGCAGCTCCTCCGGCATGGACTCGTCCACCGGTAGCGGCTCGTCCTCCTATGGCTCCGGCTCGTCCTCCGGGTCCGGTTCGTCCGGCATGGGCGGCTCCTCGTCCGGCGGCAGCATGGGCGGGTCTTCCGGCGGCATGGGCGGCAGCTCCTCCGGCGGCGGCACCAGCGGCGGCTCTTCCGGTGGCGGGCAATGAGGCCGGGTAAATCCTTGGTCGCTGCCGTCCTCCTGACGGCAGCCCTCGGGGCCAGCGCAGCCGATACCGGCCGGGGCGAAACCGCCGGCCAGGTCATCGATGACGCCACCATCACCGCCAAGGTGAAGAGCGCCTTCGTCAAGGACGACCGCATCAGCGCCCTGGACGTCAAGGTCCATACCTACCGGGGAACGGTGCAGCTGGCGGGATTCGCCGACAGCCAGGCCGAGATCCGGCGGGCGGAAACCCTGGCCCGCTCGGTGCCCGGGGTGACCGACGTCAAGAACGACATGCAGGTCAAGCCGGCTCGGCGGCCCTAGGTCGCGGTAGCCTGCCGGCCGGCGGATGGATCGCCCGATCCTCCGCCGGCTTTTTCATTCCTGCGGGCCGGGCTGATTCACTTCGACGGAGACGTGCACCAGCTCCTCGTGCTGGCCCAGCAGCGCCTTGACGGCGGCCGGCGTCACCCGTGGGTCCTCCGCCTCCAGGCCGACGATGACCGCGAACTGGCCGCGGCCGACCCGCCAGACGTGGAGGTCTTCGATACGGGGCGGCGGCGACCATTCCCCGTGGCCGGCGATGGTTTCGCGGATTTCCGCCACCACCGGATGATCCATCTCCCGGTCCAGGAGGACCCAGGCGGTGTCCCGGATCAGGCCGTAGGCCCACTTGGCCACCAGCACGGCGCCGACCATGCCCATCAGCGGATCGAGCCAGTTCCAGCCGTAGAACATCCCGCCCAGGAGGGCCAGGATGGCCAGGACCGACGTGGCGGCGTCGGCCAGGACGTGGATGTAGGCCGAGCGCAGGTTGAGGTCGTGGTGGTGATGGTGGCCGTGGTCGCCGTGCCCATGGCTGTGGCCGTGGCTGTGATGATCGTGGGCGCCTTGGAGGATGAGGGCGCAGA
>JBLNBI010000117.1:0-12332 GCA_050259815.1 Actinomycetota bacterium
CCACCAGCACGTCCTGGCGGCGCTGCTTGTGCTCCAGGTTCTCGATTTCCCGGATGAGCTTCTGGTTGTGCTGGTAGAAGGGCCAGCGCTTGGCAAAGGCCTCGTCGATCTCGCCCCCCACCAGGCCCTGGCGGATGAAGATTTCCCGGGCCTCCCCGGGCGCCATGGGTCCGTAGTGGATGCGGCGCTTGGGATTGATGACCACGCCGTAGAGGGTAGTGCGCTCCCAGGCCGCCACCTGCATGTTCTTCTTTTCCCAGTGGGGATCGAAATAGCTGCGCTTCACTAGGTGAGCGCCCACTTTCTCCAACCAGTCCGGCTCGATGCGGGCGACGCAGCGGGCGTAGAGCTTGGTGGTCTCGGTGATCTCGGCGGCCACGATCCACTTGCCCGCCTTCTTCTGGAGCGGTGAACTGGGATGGATCAGGTACTTGATGCCCCGGGCGCCGTGGTAATAGCCGGATTCGTCCGCCTTGCAGCCCAGGTTGCCGAGGAGGCCGGTGAGCAGCGAGCGATGGATGGCCTCGTAGGTGCCCGGCAGCTCGTTTTCCTTCCAGCCCAGTTCCGACACCTGGGAATGGAGCTGACTATGGACTTCCCGCCATTCCCGCATGCGCAAGGCGGAAAGGAAGTTGTCGTGGCACGCTTCCACCAGCTTCTTGTTGGATTTCTTGTGCTCCAGCTCGTGGCGGTACCAGTCCCAGAGCTTGAGCCAGGACAGGAATTCCGACTTCTCGTCGGCGAATTTCTTGTGCCGCTCGTCGGCGGCCTGCTGGCGTTCCTGGGGCCGCTCCCTGGGGTCCTGTGCCGAGAGGGCGGCGGCGATAACCAGGACTTCCTTGAGGCAGCCCTCGTCCCGGCCGGCGGCGATCATGCGGGCGATGCGGGGATCCAGGGGCAGCTTAGCGAGGCTGTGACCGACGTTGGTGAGCTGATTGTGCTCGTCCAGGGCGCCCAGCTCCTGGAGCAGCGAGTAGCCATCGGCGATGGCCTTGGGCGGGGGAGGCTCGATGAAGGGGAAGCTCTCCACCTCGGTGAGCTTCAGGGACTTCATGCGCAGGATGACCCCAGCCAGGCTGGATCTCAGGATTTCCGGATCGGTGAAGGGCGGACGGGCGTTGAAGTCGGCCTCGTCGTAGAGGCGGATGCAGACGCCCGCCGCCACCCGGCCGCAGCGTCCCGCCCGTTGCCGGGCCGCCGCCTGGGAGACCTTCTCCACCTGGAGCTGCTCCACCTTGTTACGGTAGGAGTAGCGCTTGACCCGGGCGAGGCCCGTATCCACCACGTAGCGGATGCCCGGGACGGTGAGGGAGGTTTCGGCCACGTTGGTGGCCAACACGATGCGCCGGGCGCCGGAGGGCTTGAAGATGCGGTCCTGGTCGCCCGCCGACAGGCGGGAGAAGAGCGGCAGGATTTCGGTGTGGGGCGGATGGTGCTTGCGCAGGGCTTCCGCCGCATCGCGGATTTCCCGCTCGCCGGGCAGGAAGACCAGGGTGTCGCCGGGGCCGAGGCGGGCCAGTTCGTCCACGGCGTCCACGATGGCGTCGTAGAGGTCCCGCTCGTCGTCCTCTTCCTCCAGGTCGCTGATCGGGCGGTAGCGCACCTCCACCGGGTAGAGGCGGCCGGAAACCTCGATCACCGGCGCGGGCTTGTCGCCACTGGCGAAATGGTTGGCGAAGCGCTCGGCGTCGATGGTGGCCGAGGTGATGATGACCTTGAGGTCCGGCCGCTTGGGCAGAAGCTGCCGGAGGTAGCCCAGGAGGAAATCGATATTGAGGCTGCGCTCATGGGCCTCGTCGATGATCAGGGTGTCGTAGGCGTTGAGGTAGGGGTCGCCCTGGGTCTCGGCCAGGAGGATGCCATCGGTCATGAGCTTGACCCAGGATTCCGGCGTGCTGCGGTCCTGGAAGCGGATCTTCACGCCGACGCCGTTGCCGACCTGGGTCTGCAATTCCTGGGCGAGCCGGCTGGCCACGGACCGGGCCGCCAGTCGCCGGGGCTGGGTATGGCCGATGAGGCCAGTGGCGCCCCGCCCCAGCTCCAGGCAGATCTTGGGGAGCTGGGTGGTCTTGCCGGAACCGGTCTCGCCGCAGACGATGACCACCTGATGTTTCCGGATCAGTTCGGCGATCTCCGCCCGGCGGGCATTGACCGGCAGGTCGTCCTGGAATTGGGGTTTGGGCAGGCGGTTGCGGCGGGCAGTCACGGCGGCCCGGGATTTATCCAGGAGGGCGGCGAAGTCGGCCTGGGCCTTCTCCCGGCGCGGGCCTTCCAGGCGTTTCATGTCCCGGGAAAGGATGCGCAGCCGGTGGAGGTCGGCCGCCAGGCAGTCGTCAAAGGAAAGACCGGAGGAACGGGAACCCGGTCGCTGTTTGCTTTCAGTAGTCACTGTTGATGGCATCGAGAGTGGCCCGCACTGGGCGGCCACTGGAGATTTTCAGGGCTGACAGGCGGTCGCCTGGGATGGGCAGCCGGAAAAGACGCTGAATTTAGCACGGGGCTCCGGCCGTTGTCAGGCGACGGGCATGTCAGAGGGAATCGAGGGGACTATTCACGCCCCGCCCGCCCCGATTGAGCACATGGGTGTAGATCATGGTGGTCGAGACATCGGAATGGCCCAGAAGCTCCTGCACCGTCCGGATGTCGTAGCCTCCCTCCAGCAGGTGGGTCGCGAAGGAATGGCGGAGCGTATGGGGAGAAACCGGCTTCACGATGCCGGCAGCCGAAGCGGCCCCCTTGACCACCCGCTGGATGCGCTTTTCGTCGACATGATGGCGCCGCATGGCGCCCGTTCTGGGATCCACCGAGAATCCCTTGGCGGGAAATACATACTGCCACCCGAAGGTGGAGGCTGCTTTCGGATACTTGACGGCCAGGGCATCGGGCAACCACACCTCTCCCCGACCTTCCGCCACATCGCTCTCGTGGAGCAGTTTTCGCCAGGCAATCTGCCGCTGCAATTGGGCCACCAATTGGGCAGGAATCATGGTTACCCTGTCCTTGCCGCCCTTGCCGTCGCGGACCAGCAATTCCTTTCGCGCCAGATCCACATCCTTCACCCGCAGCCGCAGGGCTTCCAGAAGCCGCAGGCCACTCCCGTAGAGAAGCTGCACGACGAGCCTCGTCTCCCCCTCCTGTACCTGGGCCAGCAGCGCTACCGTTTCCGCTCGAGTCAGCACCGTAGGAAGACGAGCGGGCTTCTTGGCCCGGACAACATCTTCGAGCCAGGGGAGGTCCATTTCCAGAACTTCGCGATAAAGAAAGAGCAAGGCGCTCAGCGCCTGGTTCTGAGTCGCCGCGCTGACATTGCGCTCAATCGCCAGATCGGACAAGAAAGCCTCGACCTCTCCTTTCCCCATGTCCGCCGGATGTCGCTTCCCATGGAACACGACAAAGCGCCTTATCCATTGGATATATGCCATTTCGGTACGCATACTGTAGTGCAGCAGGCGTAACCGGGAACGGACCCGTTCCAGCAGTCTGGGAGAATCGGGTGATACTGTGGAACCCAAGAGGTTATTGGACATGATGGAAGCCCTCACACAGAATACTGTATCAATATACAGCATAGCCAATATGACATCCAGCTTGCCCGCTCGACCTCCGACCATCCTCTCTACCAGATAATCAGTTACTAGAGGCAACCATGGCCCCCACTCCCGCGAACCACGACAAGCACGAGCAGCAAATTGTCCGAGAATATGGATCGTACGGCGCCATCATCGGTGGTGCCCTGGGTCTAATCGTCGGCGTGGTTGTAACCGGGCCGCGCTTTTCACAGCAGCCAGCCTCCATTACGGTTTCCATGCTCTTTGCCTGCACAGTTGGCGGGGCACTCGTGGGCTATATTGCGGCAAGGATCGCCCGCTATTTCGCCAAGGGGCCTTATGGCCCTCCGCTACTCGACAACGAGACGGAAAACGACCTGAGCGATCACGCACCAACCGAAGGGGATTCGGCCGATACAAGTGCCTCCAACGGGGACTGACTCGCCTCGGCATCGCCAGTTTTAGGAAGCGCACCTTTCGCCCCAGGAAAAGTCCACTAGAAACCATGGCCGTTCTTCGCATAGGACTCATCTCCGATACCCACGGCCTTCTGCGCCCAGAGGCGGTGGCCTTCCTGAACGGATCCAACCACATCATCCACGCCGGGGATATCGGTAGCCCCGCCATCCTCGACGAACTGGCCGCCCTGGCACCGCTGACCGCCGTGCGGGGCAACAATGACCACGGCCCCTGGGCGGAGGCCCTGCCGGAAATCGCCACTGTGCCGGTAGGATCGACCTCCATCCTCGTCATCCACGACCTCAAGGACCTCACCATCGACCCGGCCGCGGCAGGACACCGGGTGGTGGTGGCCGGCCACTCCCACCGCCCCTATGTCGAGGAGCGGAACGGCGTGCTGTACGTGAATCCGGGAAGCGCCGGACCCCGGCGCTTCCGCCTGCCGGTGGCCGTGGCGGAGCTTTTCGTGGACGGCGGCTTTGTCTCCGCCCGCTGGGTGGAACTGGAAATCGGCAAGTCCGGCTGAACAGTTCCGCTGAAACGGGTTCTCAAGCTGTGCTGCAACAAGGCCAGGAACCCGAACATGGATCCCATCGACCTCATCCAATGGCCCGCCATGGCCGCCACCCTGCTGGCGGCCTGGCTGGTGGGCTTCGAGTCCCGGATGGACCGGCGCTGGGGCTTCTGGGTCTTCGTCGCCAGCAACGTGCTGTGGATTGCCTGGGGATGGCACGACCGGGCCTACGCCCTGATCGCCCTCCAGTTGGGGCTGTTCGTCCTGAACGTCCGCAATATCCGCAAGAACCAGCCCGGCCCCCGGCCCGCCGCTTGAATGGCATCCCGGCGCGCCAGCCCGATCAGCGCCTGGTTCGGCCTCGCCCGGACCGCCCTGAAGGCTTCCGAAAAGCTGGGCAAGGCCACCCGGCGCCATGGGCCATCCCTGAAGAAAAGCGCCGAAAGGCTGCTTTCCGGCGTCGCCACGCCTGCCGCTCCACCGGTCAATCGAGGCACGGGCCGCTGGGAAGAGGGGCGCTGGGGCCTGGGCCCTTTCGCCATGCGCCGCTACCGGCTGTTCATCCCGCCCGGCGCCGGCCTGCGCCGCCCGGTGCCCCTGGTCATGCTCCTCCACGGTTGCGGCCAGGACGCCGCCAGCTTCGCCGCCGTCACCCGGGCGGCCGCCAACGGCCGTGCCGGAAATTTCGCCGTCCTCCTGCCGGAACAAGCCCCGGAGGCCAACCCGCAACGCTGCTGGAACTGGTTCCGGCCGGAGCCGGTGGTGGCCATGGAAGCGGGCATCCTGGCGGCCATCGTCGCCCACGTCTGCGCCCTCCATCCCCTGCGGCGGGACCGGGTCTTCGCCCTCGGTCTGTCGGCGGGCGGGGCCATGACGGTGAGCCTGGCCCTGCGCTATCCGGAACTCCTGGCGGCCGTCGGGACCCACTCCGGCGCCCTGCCCGGTAGCGCCGAAAACGCCCTCCAAGCGGGCCAATCCATGGGCGGCCGGCGCAGCCCCGACCTTGCCGACCTGCGCCGCAAACTGGCAGGGCGTCCACTGCCGCCCCTGATCGCCATCCACGGCGACCGGGACCACGCCGTGGCGCCGGCCAATGCCGAATCCCTGGCGGAGTTGTGGCTGAATCTGTCCCAATCGGGCGGGCCGCTCCGGCGCATCAGCCGGGAAACCCGGACCGGCAAGCGCCGTCCCTACATGGTCACCGACTGGACCCTGGACGGCAACCCCTATGTACGTTTGATCCGGGTTCACGGGCTCGGCCACGCCTGGAGCGGCGGCCCGGCCCATCAGGCCTTTTCGGACCCCAACGGACCCGATGCACTAAAGCTCGCCTGGCGTTTTTTCCGCCGCTGCGTGGAATGAATCAGGACCAGATGCGGGTGGCGCCGATGGTCAGCAAGCCCAGGTAGGTGGCCAGCAGGGAGCCGCACAGGTGAACGGAGGCAAGGCCGATGGCCCAGCCGGGCTGGCCGGCCAGGAGGCGCTCGACGACCTCGGCCGAATAGGTGGAGAAGGTGGTGAGCCCCCCCAGGAAGCCGGTAATGGCGAAGAGCTTCCAGGCCGCCGGGTAATGGGTATTGAGGTGGAAGACACCCACCGCAATGCCCACCAGGTAGCCGCCGATCAGGTTTGCCGCCAGGGTGCCCAGGGGCAAGGCGATGAATAGCGGATTGAGCAGCAGCCCCAGGAGCCACCGGCTCCAGGCACCGAGGGCGGCGCCGAGGCCGATGGCGAAGAAATTGAGGGCGGTGAGGTTATGCAGGACGGGCATGGAGGCGAATTGTAGCGGCTCCCAGGCCCCTGGCGGTTAAAATAGGCCCATTCCAGAATGAGGTTTTCACCGTGAGCAACCCGAATAAACCGGAAAACGCCCCGGCTCCCGCCGCCAATTTCATCAAAAATATCGTCGAAGCCGACTTGTCTGCCGGCAAGCATGCCCAGCGCCGCTGGGCGGGCCACCCCGGCACCGCCGCCGACCACTCTGCCGGCCCCCTCGACCCGGCCAAGATCCGCACCCGCTTCCCGCCCGAACCGAACGGCTACCTGCACTTCGGCCATGCCAAGTCCATCCTGCTGAACTTCGGCCTCGCCCAGCAGTTCGGCGGCCGCTGCCACCTGCGCTTCGACGACACCAATCCGGAGAAGGAAGAGCAGGAATACGTCGATTCCATCGTGGACGCCGTCAAGTGGCTGGGCTGCTCCTGGGAAAAGGACGGCGAGACCAACCTCTACTACGCCTCCAACTATTTCGACTGGATGTATTCCTTCGCCGAATACCTGATCCAGTCCGGCCACGCCTATGTGGATAGCCAGTCCGCCGAGGAGATGCGCGCCAACCGGGGCACCCTCACCGAGCCCGGCAAGGACAGCCCCTTCCGCAACCGCAGCGCAGAAGAGAGCCTCGACCTCTTCCGCCGCATGAAGGCCGGCGAATTCCCGGACGGCGCCCACATCCTGCGGGCAAAGATCGACATGGCCTCCCCCAACATCAACCTGCGGGACCCGGCCATCTACCGCATCCGCCACGCCACCCACCACAACACCGGTGACAAGTGGTGCGTGTACCCGATGTACACCTTCGCCCACCCCATCGAGGATGCCCTGGAGAACATCACCCACTCCATCTGCACCCTGGAGTTCGAGGACCAGCGCCCCTTCTACGACTGGCTCCTGGCACGCCTGGCCGACGGGGGCCTGCTGCAGCGGCCGCTCCCCCAGCAGATCGAGTTCTCCCGCCTCAACCTCACCTACGTGGTGCTGAGCAAGCGGAAGCTCATCCAGCTGGTGGAAGAGAAGCACGTCGAAGGTTGGGACGATCCCCGCATGCCCACCCTGGTCGGGGCGCGGCGCCGGGGCTACACCCCGGAGGGCTTCAAGCTCTTCGCCGACCGCATCGGCGTCACCAAATCCGATTCCCTGATCGAATACGGCTTCTTCGAGGATGCCCAGCGGGAATGCCTCAACGAGTCCGCCGAGCGCCGCATCGCCGTGCTTGATCCGCTGAAGCTCGTCATCACCAACTATCCGGAAGGCCAGAGCGAGCCCTGCTACGCCCCCAACCACCCCTTGAAGCCCGAACTGGGCAAGCGGGAAGTGCCCTTCAGCCGCGAGCTTTGGATCGAGCGGGAGGACTTCATGGAGGAGCCGGTCAAGGGCTACCACCGCCTCTACCCGGGCAATATGGCTCGGCTGCGCTACGGCTATGTGGTGAAATGCACCGGCTGCGAGAAGGATGCTGACGGCAAGGTCACCGCCGTCCTGTGCGAATACCTGCCGGAAACCAAGTCCGGCACCCCGGGCGCCGACAGCGTCAAGGTAAAGGGTAATCTGCACTGGGTCTCCGCCGCCCACGCCTACGCCGCCGAAATCCGCCTCTACGACCGCCTTTTCAAGGCCGCCGCCCCCGGCGCCGGTGACCGCGACTTCCTGGACGACATCAACCCGGATTCCAAGGTCGCCATCACCGCCCAGCTGGAGCCGGCCCTCAAGGAGGCCAAGCCGGAAGACCGCTTCCAGTTCGAGCGCCACGGCTACTTCGTGGCCGACCGGGTGGATTCCAAGACCGGCGCCCCGGTATTCAACCGGACGGTGACCTTGAAGGATTCTTGGGGGAAGGCGGCCGGCTAAAGCCTACGCCTGGGCCGGGGAGTTCGTTACCTAGATCAAGGACAGCCCCGGCCCCTTCCGCTATCCTCGGCGCCCCATGAATCAGCCGACCACTTTCGCCCCCGCCCCCCGTCCCGCCACCGTGCTGGGGACAGCGAGCGCCTGGTCGCGCTTCGGCGAAAACACCCACTCCAAGCACGCCCCTCCCGTTTCTCCCGGACTTTGACCCTCGACCGCGGCCGCCAGCCGGCTTGCGCTTGCTCGTCCATTCCTGGAGAAAACATGACCACCACCCCTATCGAAATCGTTCCGGCCCGTTCCGCCGGCCAGATCCACCTTTCCGACCCTAACCCCATCGTCGGAGGCCGGGTCGAGCTGCAGCTCCTCACCACCCTCAAGTGCAACCTGAAATGCACCTACTGCTCCCTGGGCGTGGGCGAGGTCCTCGGGTCGCAAACCGAACTCAAGTACGACATCGACGAACTGGCCGCCTTCGTGGACCGGCACCTCCAGGGCAAGGAGGTCTACGTCACCTTCTACGGCGGCGAGCCGACCCTGAACCAGGAGATGATGCAGGCGGTGATGAAGCGCTTCCCCGCCTTCCGCTTCCAGCTCCAGACCAACGGCACACTCCTCGACGACCTGCCGGACTGGGTGCTCCACAAGCTATCCAACATCCTGGTGTCCATCGACGGCGGCGAGGCCATCACCGACGGCTATCGCGGCAAGGGCATCTGGCGCCAGGTCATCAAGAACGTCCAGCACGTCCGCGACCGGGTAGGCGGCACCGTCACCGCCCGGGTCACCTGGGGCAACCCGGACACCAGCTTCGAGGAGCTGGACGACCTGGCGGAGGCCTTCGACTACCTCTACTGGCAGTTCGTGGCCGACGAGCATTACGCCGGCGATTCCGTGGAAAAGCGGAAGGCCGTCCTCTCCCGGCTGGTTTCCAAGTTCTTCAACCGCACCGACAAGCTCTACCCCCTGGTGCCCATCATGGGCACGGTGCGGAACAAGGTCCTGCCCACCCGGGCCCAGGAGCTGTACGCCGGCAAGACCCAGTGCCGGGTTTCCACCCACATCCTCAACGTCATGCCCGACGGGCGCATTTTCCCCTGCCCGGACATGATGTACGTCCCGGAAATGCAGATGGGCGATATCCAGTCCAACTGGCTGAAGAAGAGCCCCCTGCAGCCCCACCCGGACATGCCCTGCGAAGGCTGCGAAGCCTACGCCTGGTGCCGGGGCAACTGCATGAAGAACCTCTACCTGGGCTATGTGAAGAAGGACGAGCGCTACCGGACCAACGTGGTGGAGCCCATCTGCGAGTTGGTACGCTTCATGGGCCGTGAAATCGACCGCCACGATCCCCAGGCCTGGTTCGCCAACGCCAGCCTGCCGGTTAGGAAGCAGGTCACCGACGCCGAAGTGTACGAATACGTGGAAATCATGCCGTAAGGCTTACCGGGGCGGGCGTCGGACCCGTCCGCCCCGGTACAATAGCGTTTTCGTCAAAGCGACAACGCCATGACCTTCATCGACAGCCTCAAGGGCGCGTGGTCCACGCGCAATTCCCTCCTCTGCGTCGGGCTGGACCCCGATCCCGCCAAGTTCCCCGCCCACCTGAAGGGCCGGGATGATGCCATTTTCGAATTCTGCGCCGCCATCGTGGACGCCACCGCCGATCTGGTGTGCAGCTTCAAGCCCCAGATCGCCTACTTCGCCGCCCGCCGGGCCGAAGACCAGCTGGAAGCCCTGATCGCCCACATCCACGAAAAGCACCCCGGCGTGCCGGTGATCCTGGACGCCAAGCGGGGCGACATCGGCAGCACCGCCGAGCAGTACGCCATCGAAGCCTTCGAGCGCTTCAAGGCCGACGCCATCACAGCCAATCCCTACATGGGCCGCGATTCCGCCGAGCCCTACCTGGCCTACAAGGACAAGGGCGTCATCCTACTGTGCCGCACCTCCAATCCCGGCGGCAGCGACCTCCAGTTCCTGGACGTGGGCGGCGAGAAACTTTATGAACGGGTAGCCCGCCTGGTTGCCGAAGACTGGAACACGACCGGGCAGTGCGCCCTGGTGGTGGGCGCCACCTTCCCGGCGGAAATCGCCCGGGTGCGGGAGATCACCGGCGACATGCCCCTCCTGGTGCCGGGCATCGGCGCCCAGGGCGGGGACATCGAGGCCACCGTCAAGGCCGGCCGCACGGCCAACGGCACCGGACTGATGATCAACTCCTCCCGGGCCATCCTGTACGCCGGCAAGGACGAGAACTTCGCTGCGGCCGCCCGCCAGGCGGCCCTGGACACCCGGGAAGCGATCAACCGCTATCGTTGATTTTCGCTGAGGAGGCGGCATGCGGCTGGATGACGAGAGGGCGAGCGACAACGTCGAAGACCGACGGGGCGGCGGATTTTCCATCGGCGGCGGGAGCCTGGGTGTCGGCAGCATCGTCATCGCCGTCATCGCCAGCTACCTGTTCGGGATCAATCCCCTGACCATCCTCGGCCTCCTGGAGGGCCAGCCCACCCAGCAATCGGCACCCGCCCAACGCCCGCCGGCGGAAGACCAGATGGCCACCTTCGTCAGCAAGGTGCTGGCCTCCACCGAGGACACCTGGCAGGAAATTTTCCAGGAGAATGGCCGGCGCTACGAGGTCCCCAAGCTGGTCCTCTTCTCCGGCGCCGTTCCCACCGCCTGCGGCACCGGCCAGTCCGCCATGGGGCCCTTCTACTGCCCCAACGACCGCAAGGTGTACATCGACCTCTCCTTCTATCGGGAGCTGAAGGAGCGTTTCCGGGCCCCCGGCGACTTCGCCGAGGCCTACGTCATCGCCCACGAGGTGGGCCACCATGTCCAGAATCTGCTGGGCATCGCCGACAAGGTCCGCGCCGCCCAGGAGCGGGGCGGCAAGGCGGAGGCCAACGCCCTGTCGGTGCGCATGGAACTCCAGGCCGACTGCCTGGCCGGCGTCTGGGGGAAGCGGGCCGACACCATGAAGCACATCCTGGAACCGGGTGAGGCGGAAGAAGCCCTCACCGCAGCCGCTGCCATCGGCGACGACCGCCTCCAGCAGCAATCCCAGGGCCGCGTGGTGCCGGAAAGCTTCACCCATGGCACCTCGGCCCAGCGGGTCCGCTGGTTCCGCCGGGGCTTCGACACCGGCGACATGCGCCAATGCAACACCTTCGCCAGCCGTGAACTTTAAGCACCTTCTTCCTGCCCTGGGCCTGGCCGTAGTCCTGGCCGGCCCCCAGCCTGCCTCCGCCTTGCCCCGCAACCTGCCGGCTCCCGGGGGTGTCGCCGTCGTTCCCCTGGACGACTGGGGCGATGTGCCGCCCAAGGTCAGTTTCGGCGACTGCACCCCCGTGGCGGTCGCCCGCCACCAGGCCCGCTGGTACGCCCTCCTGGGCATTTCCCTGGATGCTGCGCCGGGCCCCATCCATCTCAATATCGTCGGCAGGAACGCCTCCCGCTCCATCGACGTAAATGTCGGCCGCCGGGACTACCCGACCCAGCGCCTTACCATCCGGGACAAGCGCAAGGTGGAGCCCAACCCGGACGACGAACTGCGCATCCTGGCGGAAAAGGAAATCACCGACCGCATCAAGACCGCCTACGCCGAGCGGGAGCTGGAACCCGATTTCACCCTGCCGGCCAAGGGGCCGCTCTCCTCCCGCTTCGGCCTGCGGCGCATTTTCAACGGCCTGCCGCGCAATCCCCACGCCGGCCTGGACGTGGCCGTCGGCACCGGCGCCCCCATCCGCGCGCCGTCATCCGGAGTGGTGGTCAATACCGGGGATTATTTCTTCAACGGCAACACAGTCTTCATCGACCACGGCCGCGGCCTGATCTCCGCCTACATGCACCTCTCACGCATCGACGTGAAGGAAGGCCAGAAGGTCAAGCGGGGCGATCTCCTGGGCGCAGTCGGTTCCACCGGCCGGGTCACCGGCCCCCATCTGCATTGGGCGGTGTTCCTGAACGGCACCGCCGTCGATCCCGAACTCTTCCTGACGGGACAATAAAAAAGGCGCCTAAGCGGCGCCTTTCGCACATTTCACAACTGCCTTAGGCCTTAGGCTTGGCAGGCTTGCTGATCTGCTGTTCGTCCTTAGCCTTGTCAGGGCAAGCCATGACGGAAGTGCTGACCAGGGCGAACACAGCAGCCAGCAGCGCGGAAATGAGTTTAGTCATGGATC
>JBLNBI010000118.1:0-6782 GCA_050259815.1 Actinomycetota bacterium
CCCCTTGCGAGCGGAGCGCGAGCCCGAGCGCCACCACGCCCTGGATGCCGTGCTGACGCAGGAATCCGGCGTCAATCCCGGCTGCGTGCTGCACGTTGCGGAACGGGTCCATCAACTCGACCGGCACGCGCGCGCGCGCCTCGATCGCCGGCAACAGCGGCGGCACGCGCGACGACCCGCCCGACAGGTAGATGCGCTGGATCGACGTACATTGACGGTGTTTCCCGCATCCTGGCCTACCGGCGGCTGTCGGCCTATCCCCTGGTGGTGCTGGTCGGCCAGTCGAGTGAGGAGGTGCTTGCCCGCTTCGAGAGCCGACGCGTCAGTTTTTTCCTGGTCGGCGGGGTGTTAAGTCTGGCCCTGTTCATCGGCGGCGTGGTGCTTGCCCGTTCCCTGGTCGCCCAGCAGCGCTACCGGCAGTTCCTGGTGGAGGACCGGGCTGCCCTTGCTGACGCGAATGGGAAGCTGACTGCCCAGCAGCAGCGCTTGAAATTCTTCAACGACAGCCTCCGGCTCTTGAACCAGGTGGCGACCTTGCACCATACCTCGGTGGACGACAAGATCGCCGCTGCCCTGGGGATCGGCCGCCTGCACCTGCGGACCGACAACGGTATTTTCAGCCGTATCGAAGGCCGACAGTACCGGGTGGAGAGCTGTTGCGTTCCCCAGGAGTCCCGACTGAAGGACGGGGATGTCCTTGACCTGGCCTCCACCTACTGCGCCATCACCGTTGCAGCCCGGGACGTGGTCGCCATCGACCACATGGCGGAGTCCCAGTATGCCGATAGCAGCTGCTACAAGGAAGCAAAGCAGGAATGCTACATCGGGGTGCCTCTGATCGTGGAGGGAGAGATCTACGGCACCATCTGTTTCTCCTCGGCCAAGCCTTACGGTCGAAAATTCGACGAAGGCGACCTGGAATTCATGCGCTTGCTGGGTCGCTGGGCATCCTCCGCCATTACCGAGGAGAGTAATAGGCGGGAATTGCTGCGCCTGGCGACCATCGACTCCCTGACCAAGGCCTGGAATCGCCGGCATTTCCTCCTGCAGGCGAGCAAGGAGCTGGACCGCTGCGTGCGTTACTACCGGCCGATGACCGTGGTGATGCTGGACATCGACCGCTTCAAGCAGATCAACGACAAGTATGGGCACCAGGCCGGCGATGAAGCGTTGCGGGCCTTTTCCCGGGTTTGCCGGGAAACCTTGAGGAACACGGATCTCTTCGGTCGCCTTGGGGGCGAGGAGTTCGCCGCCGTGCTGGTGGAGACCGGTGCGGCTGCCGCTGCCGAGGTCTGCGACCGGTTGCGCAGGGCGGTGGCCAATATCGAAATCCCCTCGGCAGGTGAAGTGCTGGCCTTTACCGTCAGTGTCGGGTTCGCCGAACTCGGAGCGGGTGAAGATATCGAAGCCCTCTTCAACCGGGCCGACGAAGCCCTATACCATGCCAAGTCGAGGGGACGTAACCGGGTCTTCGGTGCCACCCTGGTCAACTGCGGCCCCGAAGGGGCAACGGAGAGCGCTCGCCTCGCTGCCCGCGGCTGATCCGTCAATCGTCCCGGCGGGGCAAGACTCAGTCCTGTTCCAAGTCGATGGAAGCCGAATTGATGCAGTAGCGCAGGCCCGTGGGGTGGGGGCCATCGGGAAAGACATGGCCCAGGTGGGCGCCGCAGTGGGAGCAGGTGACCTCGGTGCGGTGCATGCCGTAGGTGTGATCGTCGGTCTCGTCGACAAGGGCCGCGTCGATGGGGGCGGTGAAGCTGGGCCAGCCGCATCCCGAGTCGAACTTGGCCTCGGACTGGAAGAGGGGAGTGCCGCAGCAGATGCAGCGATAGACACCCGTGTCCTTACAATCCCAGTACTTGCCGGTGAAGGCTCGCTCGGTGCCCTTTTCCCGGGTGACATGATATTGCTCGGGCGTCAGTTCCTCCCGCCATTCCGCTTCGGTTTTCTGGATCTTGGGCATAGGCATCTCCGGGTAGGGCTGGAATACGATATCAGTATAGAGGCTGCCGGCGGAGGCAAAGTTCTTCCTTGGGCGGCCGAACCTGGGCTTAGCCGCAGTCGTGTGCTTCAATGAGGGCCATGGGTAGCGTGATCCGGCTGTTCTATTTCCTGGTTTGGCGGGCTGCCGCCTGCCTGGCCGTATTGTTGCCCGTCGCAACGGTGGCCGAAACCCTTCCCCTGGGGAGCATCCGCCTGCCGGCCGGATTCTCCATCGAATTGCTCGCCCGGGTGCCCAACGCCCGGGCCATGGCCCTGGGGGACAACCGCATCCTCTATGTGGGCTCCATGCAGGAGGGCAAGGTCTACGGGGTGGAGCTGGATGATTCCTGGCAGGCCAAGCGGGTTCATGTGCTCGCCAGCGGCTTGAAGATGCCGGTGGGCGTTACCTGGCGGGATGGCAGCCTCTACGTTTCCGCGGTGGACCGCATCCTCAAGTTGGAAGGCGTGGGTAGTCGCCTGGAGTCGCCCCCCAAGCCGGTGACCGTGATCGACCGTTTCCCCAGGGAAACCCTCCATGGCTGGAAATTCATCGCCTTCGGCCCCGATGGCCGGCTCTACGTTCCGGTAGGGGCGCCCTGCAATATCTGCGAGCCCGACCCGGACCGCTACGCCGCCATTTTCCGCATGAGGCCCGATGGCTCAGAACTGGAGGTGGTGGCCCGTGGCGTGAGGAACACGGTCGGCTTCGACTGGCATCCCGAAACCCGGGAGCTGTGGTTTACCGACAACGGCCGGGACATGCTCGGCGACGACCTGCCGCCCGACGAACTGAACCGGATCGCCAAGACCGGCCAGCACTTCGGCTATCCCTACTGCCACGGCGGCACCGTCGCTGACGACGAATTCGGGAACAAGGGGAACTGCGGGGAGTTCGTACCACCGGTCCAGAATCTCGGTGCTCATGTCGCAGCCTTGGGAATGCGCTTTTACACCGGGAAGCAGTTTCCCGAGGCCTACCGCAACCAGGTTTTCATCGCGGAGCACGGTTCCGGGAACCGCAGCCGCAAGTCCGGCTACCGGGTCAGCCTGGTACGGCTCCAGGGCAGCCGGGCGGTTTCCTACGAACCCTTCGCCGCCGGTTGGCTGCAGGGCGAAAAGGCGTGGGGACGTCCGGCCGATGTGTTGGTCTTACCCGATGGATCCCTGCTGGTTTCCGACGATTACGCCGGTGCCATCTATCGTATCCGGTATGATGCCGCTCAACCTTCAACGAAAGCAAAGCCATGAACGAACGCCCCCTGACCGAAAGCGAACTGGATCGCCTCGAAGAACTCCTCGACAGCCCTGCCTTCAAGGGCGAGGCCATGCGCCTGGACGAGATTCAGGCCATGCTGTGCGCCGTCGTCAGTGCCCCGGAAACCGTGTTGCCCAGCGTCTGGCTGCCGGAGGCCCTGGGGGAGGAGCCTGAGTACGAGAGCGAGGCCCAGGCCATGGAGGTCATGGAACTCCTGATGCGCCTCAATAACGACATCGCCCGGGCCCTGATGCAGGATGAGACGGTGTCGCCCATCCTCTATCCCCTCGACGAGGAGGGCACCGAATACGACTTCGCCAGCTGGGCCGACGCCTATGTGTATGGCTGCGGCCTGGGGCGCGACTGGTTCGAGGTGGCGGGCAAGCACGCCGAGGATCTTTCGGAACTTCTGGAACCCATGTTCCTCCTGAACGGCATGATGAAGGAAGATGTCCAGAAGAGCGGTGAGAAGTGGCTGACTCCCGCGGAAGAGGCCCGGTTGGTGGAAGAGATGCAGGAAAACCTGCCGGACATCGTCCAGGCCATCTACAACTTCTGGCGTGCCAAGGGCGAGACCATCACCGTGCGCCGGGATGTCGAAAAGGTCGGCCGCAACGACCCGTGCCCCTGCGGCAGCGGCAAGAAATTCAAGCAGTGCTGCGGGCAGCCTGAGAAGCTGCACTAACCGGGGCGTTTGGCCGGCTCGAGCCGGCTGATGGCCTTCAGCAAAATCTTGTAGGTGTCCCGGTCGAAGTCCGGTCGGGGGCCTTCCAGCAGTTCTGCGATCTCCGCTTCACTCCTGGCGGTGCCCAGGTAGCGCCAGCCATCCACCACGTGGGCTTCTTCCCCCTCCCGGATCAGGGCGGGACCGTTGAAGGGCCAGGGCTGGAGCTTCAGGCGCACCAGGGCGCCCATGAGACGCATGGTGTGCTTGGCGAGGGGCTCCTTGCCGACGCAGGCGCCCTTGCAGCGCTTGATCTGGTGGCCGAAGCAAGGCTTGCCCGGGGTCGCCTTTTCCAGGCCGAGGAGGGCATCGCATAGGTTGTGCTCGGCCGCCAGGCTGCGCAGCACGTCGGTGGCCTCCTTGGCGCTCTTGAAGAGGCCGTAGCAGGAGGTCTTGAGGTTGAAATCCATGTCCCGGGTGAAGGCCAGGGCAGGGCGCAGCCAGCCTTCCCCTTCATCCACCAGGGTCCAGGTGCAGACTTCCTCGTTCTTCCGCAGTTGTCGGTTGTGGGTGGGCTGCAGGCGCTTCACCAAGGCGGCTTCCTGAAGGAGCGCGCCGGTCTCCCCGGCAGTCTCGATCCAGTCGATACGCTTCACTTGCTGGGCCAAGCTCATTTCCTTGGCGGAGCTATGGTCGGCGGCGAAATGGGAAAGGATGCGCTTGCGCAAGTCCTTGGCCTTGCCCACGTAAAGGGGCAGCTCGTTCTCGCCGTAGAACAGATAGACCCCGGGGCCGTCCGGCAGGTCGTCCACGATGCCGGCGTCCAGGTGGGCGGGCAAGCTGGGATGGGCGTTGAGGGCCTTCAGCGCCGCCTCCACCGCTTCGGGCCCGGGAGCGTCATGGACCCGCTGCCAGAACTGGTGGATGAGCTGGGCGTCGGCCAGGGCCCGGTGACGGGCGTCGGCCTTCAGGCCATGGCGCTCGATGAGGGAATCCAGGTTGTGGCGATGGTGCTCGGGAAAGAGCTTGCGGGAGAGCTTCACCGTGCATAGCACCGGCGCCCGGAAGGGGATGCCCAGGCGCTTGAATTCGTTCTTCAAAAAGCCGTAGTCGAAGCGGGCGTTGTGGGCGATGAACAGCCGGCCAGCGAGGCGCTTCAGGACTTCCTCGGCCAGGGCCTCGAAGGGCGGGGCATCGGCCACCATGGCGTTGGTGATGCCGGTCAATTGCTCGATGAAGGGGGGGATGCGGGTGCCGGGATTGACCAGGTGCTGCCACTCCCGGACCGAACCGTCGGGATCGACTTCGACGATGCCGATTTCAGTGATGCGGTCGCTGGTGGCGGTGGCCCCGGTGGTTTCCAGGTCTACAAAGGCGAGGGGGCGCATGATGCGGCGGAGCTGTTCGGGTATGATGGCCGGTCTTGAGGTGCGGCCGGGGAGGCGAGTGTACCGCGACTCGACGGAGGGAGTATGGGAATGAACGACGAAATTATCGGCGACGAGCTAAAGAATTACATTCACGCGCTCTTGAAGGCCATGGTCCAGGCCGGCGGCTCGGATCTCTTCATCTCCAAGGATTTTCCGCCCACCATGAAAATCCACGGGACCATGAAGGCCCTGTCGTCCCAGAAACTCACCCCCGACGTCTCCAAGAAGCTCGCCTTCGTCCTCATGAACCGCGTCCAGCGGGAGGAGTTCGATCGGGAAAAGGAATGCAACTTCGCCATTTCCCTGCCCGGGGTGGCCCGCTTCCGGATCAACGTCTTCATGCAGCAGCTGGCGGTGGGCATGGTGATCCGCACCATCACCAGCGAAATCCCCAATTTCGAAAAGCTCGGGCTACCCCCCATCCTCAAGGATGTCATCATGGCCAAGCGGGGTCTCGTGCTGGTGGTCGGCGGCACCGGTTCCGGCAAGTCCACCACCATGGCGGCCATGATCGACCACCGCAATTCCGTCGCCCCGGGCCACATCATCACCGTAGAGGACCCGGTGGAGTACGTCCATACCTCCAAGCAATGCCTGGTGACCCACCGGGAGGTGGGGGTGGATACCCATTCCTGGCACAACGCCCTCAAGAACACCCTGCGCCAGGCGCCGGACGTCATCCTCATCGGCGAAATCCGCGATATGGAGACCATGGAGCACGCCCTGGCCTTTGCCGAGACCGGCCACCTGTGCATGGGTACGCTCCACGCCAACAACGCCAACCAGACCCTGGACCGGGTGGTCAATTTCTTCCCGGATGAGCGCAAACCCCAGGTGTTGATGGACCTCGCCTCGAACCTGAAGGCGGTGGTGTCCCAGCGCCTCATCAAGTCTCTGGACGGCAAGCGCAAGGCCGCCATCGAAATCCTCCTCAATACCCCGACCGTGGCCGAACTGCTGATGAAGGGCCAGTCCTCGGCCATCAAGCCCATCATGGACAAGAGCCGGGAACTGGGCATGCAGACCTTCGACCAGGCTCTCTTCGACCTTTACGACCAGGGTTTCATCAGCTACGACGAAGCCATCCGCAACGCCGACTCCACCAACGAACTGCGCCTCGCCATCAAGCTGAAGAGCAAGCGGGGTGAGCCCTCCAGTGCCAGCGGCATGTCCCTTTCCATCGAGGAAGAGAAGAAGCCGGAGGCGGAAGAGGAGGAGGGCAAGGCCGGGGACAAGAAGCCGGAGGCGGCCAAGCAGTAATCCCGGCGGTCGGCCCTCGGGCTGCGGTATAATTCTGCCCCTTCCGCAGTCCGCATTTTCTTCCCAGAGACCATGGCCGACCTCCTTTGCCTCAAGGGCGACCCCGCCTTTTCCGCTTTCCGCCTGCAACGCCTGCAATCCCGCCTGACCGCGGCCCTGCCCGACATCGAGGCCGTGGCTGCCAACTACT
>JBLNBI010000119.1:0-5102 GCA_050259815.1 Actinomycetota bacterium
CGCTGAGCCAGCAGGTGCTGACGGAAGGCAAGCCTGCGGTGGACCGTTACCTGGGCTTCCTGAAGAAGGGCGGCTCGGAGTACTCCATCGACCTGCTGAAGGGCGCCGGCGTCGACATGACGTCGCCGGAACCGGTACAGAAGGCGCTGGATGTGTTCGCGAAGCTGCTGGACGAAATGGAGCAACTGGCGAAGTAAGGAGACCCGCCCGGCGCCTGGCGCCGGGCGGGTTTTTCCGCTCTGGTTATTGTCCGAGTCCTAGCTGCTTTGCCTGGTCAGGGGTCAGCAGACCCATATCCGCATCCCCATGCGTCTCCAACAACCACCGTTGGTAGAGGGCGTCTACCTGCGGGTTGCCCAGCAGTTCCTCAATCGGCCCCGGGTCGGTCGTTATGCTCCAGCGGTTTCGCTCGATGTATTTGCGCATGGCGGCAAAGTAGGCGTCGTCTCCCACCAGGCGGCGCACCTGCGTGTAAAAAAGGGCGGGTTTAAAGTAGCTCATGATGAAGTAATCCTGTGGGCTGGCGCTCTCCGGCCTGACCTTCCCGGAAGCCATATCGGTGATACCGGCGGCTCGCCTCAGCCGGTAGTAATATACCTGGCGTTCGCTGCGGGCCTCGGCGGCTTCAGGGCCGTACACACGCTCCAACGCTGCAATTCCGGTCGCTTCGGTGAGCCCCTCCAGCCACGAGGGCGCCCGCAGGGAGTCCATTTCGGGCCAGAGCAGTATGCCCCACCAGGAATGTGCAAGTTCGTGCGCCAATACCTGGCGCCGCCAGTCGCCCACGTTGATCCCCATTATGCGGCGGAGCCATGGGTCGGTCACCTTTGCCGGCACCCATTTCGGCTCGTCAGTCATGTATTGGGCGTTGACCAACACCAGCCCGGACCGGCTCTTTCCCTCAACGCTAAGCAGCAGCGGGAGCACATCCAACTCGGAGAGCGGGTAGCGGCCAAGACTGGCCTCATGTGTCCGGAGCAGTTGTACGGTCTCGGCAAGCATTTCCGGCCCGACACTCCCCATGGTGCCGGGGTAATGCACCACGACCGTAACACCGTCGACATTTTGGGTGGCGGTTTGCAGCCCCCAGGCGACAAACAGGGAAAACGACCATGACACGGAGACGATGCGGGTCGTCTTCCGGTCGCCCTCGGTCGTCGCGGGGGCGATGCTCACGCCACTGCTGATGATATCCCATTCGGAAGGGACTGTGATTGATACATCCCACAGTATGTACTCCATCCGGGGTTCGCCGGGATCCTCGACGATTGGGATGGCCCCGCTCAGACCGTGGGTCTGATTGTCAATCGCCCCGTATTGACCCCAGTTCGAGTCCAGGGCGGCCTCCTGCTCCGGAGTCGGCCTGCGGACTACAGGCAGGACGGTGCGAAACGAAAAGGTCAGGTGTATGGTCGCACCGGCGGCGAGCGGCTTGTCCAGCGGCAGAGTTACCTTGTCCTTTTCCTGCGTATGGGTGGCGGGTTTGCCGTTCACCTGCAGGTTGGTCAGGGCGAATCGATCCGCTTCATCTGCCGCATCGCTCGCCGTCAGGGCCCGGGTGTCGAGCTGCAGGGAGTTCAGCGGGTGGTCGGCCCTGTTGGTGAAGAGGATATCGGCCGTGCCCGTCAACTCCCGATTCTGTGGCTCATACGTCAGGTTCACACGATATACCGGCGGCTGCTTGAGGCGCGCCAGATCACTCAGGGCTGTGTCAGGGCGCATCGCCCGCACCCATATGGAGTCGGACTGAGTGAGTTCATGGTCGACCACAGTGCGCAGGGCGTCCGGTGTTGGCGCCGGCCGGCTGCAGGCACTGAGCAGGTTCACGCAAAGCAGTAGGAGTACGACGGCTGCGGTAGTGTTTCGCATAGCGGGTGCGCCTCACTTTATAACTGTCTGATAATAAGAATAAGTGAAGTGGCAAAATCGTTCAACCTAAAAAGGGCTGCGATGCAGACCGTAAACAGAAACCCGCCCGGCGTCAAACGCCGGGCGGGTTTCATTTAGGCGGATGTACCCTTCTTTGTGCGGGAGCCCCGTTCCACAACCTGATAGTTGAGCTCGCCCAGCTTGATCAGAATGGTCGGTTGGCCGAGCTGGTCATAGCGGGCGATGGGAATGTGGATCGTTGTGTCCTTCGGAGCCAGAAGTTGCCGGGCCACCATGATCGGGTACATGTCAATGATGACGACCTTGTTCGTGGTATCGAACTTTACCGCGACCGTCGATTCACTCGACTTCAACGCGGGGGTGGCCGTCAGGGTCTTCGGATCCTCTTCCAGTTCCCCGATCTCCATGAAACCAGGTTGCTCGTGTCCGGCGCAGACGGTAGTTGCGACGCCTTCCATGATCGGATAGGCGAGGGCGGAGGAGTAGCCCTTGTAGGTGCCCGGGGCGATAAATATCTCGGGACCGTTCATGCCTTTGGTCTGGCGCAGGATCTGACTGAAGTTCAGGGGCCGGCTGCCGCTCACTAAGGATCCCCCTTTGGTGTCAAGGCTGTGACTAGATTATAGCCTGTAGATTAATAATTTGGAATAGGTTGGATCGATAATAAATTGCTATCAATTATGGCGACTTTGATAGCGAATCCGTTGCCAGGAAAGCCAGGGAGGCGAAAGGATCAGCCGTCTCAGGCCGGGATGACGAAAGGGCAGGGCCTCATGAACAAAGGGTAGGGCTTCAAGAAGAAGGGCCAGGTCGTCATGAAGAAAGGGCAAGCCGTCATCAAGAAAGAGCAGGGCGTCATGAGGCAGGGGCAAGCCGTCATGAAGAAAGGGCAAGCCGTCATGAAGAAGGGGCAGGGCGTCAAGCAGAAAGGGCGGGCGTCATGAAGAAGGAGCAGGTTGTCGGGGCGGGTCCCAGGCCGTCATGAAACGTCCCAGAACGTCAGGGAGAGACTGAAATTTCTCGGAAAAGCTTGCGCAACCGGACGGCATTCTACGGCGTCTAATCCGCACAGGGGCCACGTTGGACGAACCGCCCCCGCGCACCGCAGAGTGCATGCCGCCCGGATTAGAGGGGGCCTTGGTGGGAAATCCCTTCCACATAGGCGTGTCCATCGCCGCTAAGGTCGCCCCAGGCTGAAGACCTCGCCGCAACCAGGAGGTGCTGACGGTGCCCCGCAGGCTCTGGTGGCCGATTGGGATCGCAGCCGTACTGCTCGTGGTCTGGATTCATCCCGGCTTCTTCTTTAACCCCCTGACCTTTCACAAGGATGATGTGACCTATCTGCCGTGGAGTTGGTATAAGAGTCCGTTGCGCCTGGAGTACGTGGATCAATCCCCGCCCCGGAACCGGGCGCGGGTCGTCGATGACCAGGCCGAAGTACGCCACGTCATGGCTGAGCTGAAAAAGGGGCTGAACGCCGCACCTGACGACGGCGCTCAGACCGGTGAACCGTATGTGGTGGCCATCCGGCTGGCGCCGGACGGCTACGATGTGCTCTTAGTGCACGGCACCATCGGCAGCAACTTCGCCCGCTTGAGTAACGGCAAGGGCAACGTTCCGGTCCTGCTTACCGGTGACCTGCGACACCTGGTGGAGCAACGGGTTGCGGAGGCGGCCTCGGCCGGAAATTAGGGGAGGCGTTCGGCGTGGAGCAAGTCAGGCTGCTTTCGTTTGCAGCCGAGGACTGCAGGGACCCAATCCCGTCCGACGCCTGTTCAAAGCCGTCAACGGCAGCGGCCAAACCGTCGGATACCTGGAGCTTAATCGGATCGATTACGACAAGCGATCTGCGCTGGTCTCAAGGGTGCTCGTGGGAAAGCCCGAGCAACGCGGCCAAGGGCTCGGCTACCAGATGGCTACAGCATTGCTTGATTTGGCTTTCAGGGAGATGGGGTTCGACTCCCTTTCCCTGGAGGTCTTCGACTTCAACGGTGGAGAAACGTGGACGTCCGTCCGCATGCGCCTCGACAGACACAACTATACGGCCGGCGCCTGGACCGGAGGGGTTCCCATGCACAGTGTCCGCAAATGGCGGTGGCTAACGTTGGCCACCGTGCCCATCTTGACCTATGCCGGACTGATCATTGCCGCGTACATAAAGCCCCCGCTTATGATTCCCGGTCTGTCCACGGGCTACGACCAGACGCCCATGGCGGTGGTGGAACTCGAAAACCGCGGACGCTGGGCCGTCACAATTCGGTCCGTCAGTGTGCAAGGGGTTCTGCCGCCCGACGAAGTCGGCGCCTTCCTTTCGGCTGGCAAACAAGGTGCCCAGGTGTATTCACCGTCGCATCCCTTGGATATCGCTCGCGAAGGAGAACTGAAAGGCTGGGTGGTCACCCCCCAGGGTTCGGAAGGGCGCAACGGCGTGAAGCTGGTCTGGTACCAGAACGCCGACCTGCGCTGGCTGCACTGCCCCACCGTCCGCTACCGCTACCTGGGCTGGCCCATGACCGCACGCTTTGTCTGCGATGCGGCGCCGAGAGCCACCGCCATCCGCAGCGGGGCGTTGCCCGCCGAACTTGGGGACTGGGGTCCGTGGCAGTCCGTATCGGGTGGCGTCCGCTTCCGCACCCAGCGCCTCACGCAGGGACGAAATGACGACCTCTGGATCGAAGTGGAATCGGAACGGGGGACCGGCCTGGTCCTCAACCGCTTCATTGAAGAGCCTGCCGGCGGGCACGCCCGCTTCCGAATCCGCATGGTTGCCTTGGAGCACCAATCCGCAACTGTCCACTACAGCGTCCCACTCCGGTGGGGGGAGCCCACACCGGAAATCGCGATGGAGGTCGCACAATAAAGGAGACCCGCCCGGCGCCTAACGCCGGACGGGTCTCCTTTATTCCCAAGTGTGAACTACCACTGGTAGCTCTTCAGCTGGCCGATGATCGCATCGGTCATCTCGTTGGTCTTGGCCTTGCCGCCCAGGTCGGGGGTCTTGACCTGACCCGCAGCCAGGACGTCCTCGACGGCGTCCATCGTGCGCTTGCCCAGGTCGGTGCGGCCCAGGTGATCGAGCATCATGGCCGCAGACCAGATGGCGCCGATCGGGTTAGCGATGCCCTTGCCGGCAATATCCGGAGCGGAGCCGTGGACCGGCTCGAACATGGACGGATACTTCTTCTCGGGGTTGATGTTGGCCGACGGAGCCA
>JBLNBI010000120.1:0-5086 GCA_050259815.1 Actinomycetota bacterium
TGGACAGTGGCGTGGGGGTGGCGCCGGAGAACCAGTACCTGCTGTTCAAGCCCTTCTCCCAGGTGGATAGCTCCCGGACCCGGGAATACGGCGGGACCGGGCTGGGGCTCTCCATCGTCCGCAGCCTCGCCAAGCTCATGGGCGGCGATGTGGGGGTGGAAAGCATGGCCGGCGTCGGCTCCCGCTTCTGGTTCCGCATCCGGGTCGCCATGCCGCCGGCGGATGCGGACAGCCGCCGGGTGGAGCGGGGCGACCGGGAAAGGCGCCAGGTCTGGGCCAAGTGGATCGGCCATGTCCTGGTGGTGGAGGACAACCGTACCAACCGCAAGGTGGTGGAGGGACTCCTCAAGAACCTGGGGGTCGAGACCCGGTCCGTGGAGAACGGCCGGGAGGCGGTCGCCGCCATCACCGGCGGCGAGCGGCCGTCCCTGGTCCTGATGGACGTGCAGATGCCGGTCATGGACGGTTTCGAGGCGACCCGGGAAATCCGCCGCTGGGAATCGGAATCCGGCCAGCCTCGCCTGCCCGTCATTGCCTTGACTGCCGGGGCCTTCGACGAGGACCACGCCAACTGCATGGCCGCCGGCATGGACGATTTCCTGTCCAAGCCCATCAATGTGGCCGATCTGACCGCCATCCTCGCAAAGTGGATGGAAAAGGCCGCCCTGGAGCAATAGAGCGGTTCCGGGCCGCCTCTTGGGGGGCTACTTCCGCCCCTCGGCTTTCACGTATCCGTCCGCGTCGAGGGGCGAATCCACCGAGCGGCGGGCCAGGGCCTCGAAGCTCTCCGCCTCCACCGCCGGGGAGAACAGGAAACCCTGGAACTGGTCGCACCCCGCCCGGTCCAGGAAATCCCGCTGGTCCGCGGTTTCGACCCCCTCCGCGATGACGTCCAGGGACAGGGTGTGCCCGAGGTTGATGACCGCGTTGACGATGGCCTTGTCGCTGCCGTTGTCGGGCAGGCCGCGGACGAAGGAACGGTCGATCTTCAGCTTGTGGATGGGGAAATTCTTCAGGTAGGCGAGGCTGGAATAGCCCGTACCGAAGTCGTCGATGGATAGCCTCACCCCGAGCTGGGCCAGGGCCTTGAGGCGGAGCAGGGCGTCGTCGGCGTCCTGGATCAGGATGGATTCGGTCAGCTCCAGTTCCAGGGCCTCGGGCAGAAGGCCCTGCTGGCGCAGCTCCCGGGCCACCGAGAGGGCGAAGTCGGGCTTCTGGAATTGGAGGGCCGAGACATTGACGGCCACGGTCAGGTCGATACCCTTGTGCCGCCACTTGGCGGCCTGCTTGACCGCTTCCCCCAGGACCCATTCGCCGATGGGGACGATGAATCCGGTCTGCTCGGCGATGGGGATGAACTGGTCGGGGGTGATCTGGCCCAGTTCCGGGTCGTGCCAGCGGATCAGGGCCTCGGCGCCGATGATGCAGCCGGCGGCATCCACCTGGGGCTGGTAGTGGAGCTTGAAGTGCCCCCGGTCCAGGGCCTGGCGCATGGCCTGGTCGAGCCTCATGCGGGCCAGGAGGTCCACGTTCATCTGCCGCTGGTAGAAGCGATAGCCCGCCCGGCCCCGCTCCTTCGCCTGGTACATGGCGGTGTCGGCGTTCTTGATGAGCTCGTCCGCATTGGCGCCGTCGGCGGGGTAGAGGACGATGCCGATGCTGCAGGTCAGGGCGAAGGTCATGTTGTCCAGGGACACGGGATGGCCCAGGGACTCCAGGATGCGCCGGGCGATCATCTCGGCCCGGGGCTGGTCCACGTCGTGGAGCACCAGGACGAACTCGTCCCCGCCCAGGCGGGCGGCGGTATCCACCGGCCGCAGGCAGGCCTTGATGCGCTCCGCCGCGGTGACCAGCACCCGGTCGCCGAAGGCGTGGCCGAGGGAGTCGTTGATCTGCTTGAAGTGGTCCAGGTCGATGAACAGCACCGCGAAGGAGCGGTCCTCCCGGGCGGCGCTCTTCAGGGCGACGTCGATCCGGTCCCCCAGGAGCAGGCGATTGGGCAGGCCGGTCAGGACGTCGTGGTAGGCCAGTTCCTCGATGCGCTTGTTGGCGGTCTGCCTCTCGGTCAGGTCCTTGATGAAGACCAGGTGCTGGGCGCCGCTTTCGTCGTCGTCCGCCGCATTGACCACCGAGCCGAGGATCGGGGTCGCCGAGCCGCCCTTCCGGCGCAGCAGGATTTCCCCTTCCCAGAATCCCTTGTCCTGGAGGCGCACCTTGAGTTCGTTGAAGAACCCGGTCTCGCCGGGCTTGTCGAGGAGTTCGCCGATGCTGCGGCCGGGCAGTTCCTCCTCCCCGTAGCCGGTCAGGCGCACCGCCTCGGGGTTGGCGGCGACGATGCGGTAGTCGGCGTCGGTGATCAGGATGGCGTCCAGGGTGGAGGCGAAGACCTTGGCGGCCAGCTCCAGCCGGCGCTGGTCGGCGAGCCGCCGGGTGATGTCCCGGAAGGAATAGACCCGGCCGATGGCGTGGCCCCGGGCGTACTGGGGCAGGGAAACCCGCTCCAGTACCCGGCCGGAGCGCAGGTGGATGATGTCGGTGCCCTCCAGGAGTGGCGAGGCCCGGTAATTGGCGAGGCGCAGGGCATCGATGTCCCCGTCCGCCACGTGTTCCGCCAGCCAGGCGTGGATGGCCGGGTCGTCCCGCCGGGTCTGGAGGTCGTAGGGGATGTCCCAAAGTTCGGCGAAGCGGCGGTTGTAGCTGCGGATGCCGTCGTCCAGGTCCACCACCAGGATGCCGTCGGCGGTGGATTCCAGGGTGGCCCGCAGCTCGGCGACGATCTTCTCCAGTTCCTCCTCCACCCGTCGCTGGCCGCTATGGTCGTTGATGCCCACCAGGTAGAAGGGGGGCGCGTCGGTCGGAATGATGCGGCTTACCCGGCGTTCCACGTCCAGGATGAAGCCGTCCGGACGGCGCACCAGGCTTTCGGAGCGAATCTGGTCGGACAGCCCCGCGGCGCTTTCTTCCCAGAAAAACAGGTCTTCCGGCGTGCCGACGAACTGGGTGATGGAGTGGCCGACCAGGTCTTCCTCGTCGGCGCCCAGCAGCTTGCAGGCGTTGCGGTTCACCGCAATGATGCGGAGGTCGCCGCAGTCCACCAGCAGCACTGCCTCCAGGAGTCCTTCGATCAGCATCTGCCGGTCGGCCGGGGTCGTCATGGAGCGGCCCCACTGGCTTCGGCATAGGGCGCCCGTTCGAAGAAATAGCAGAAGCGCTGCCGGGGGGAGAGGTAGTCCATGCTGGCCTTGGGCAACTGCAGCGGTTTCAGGGCGCGCCGGATACCGATCTCGGGGAAGTCGGCCAGGTCCACCTCGGAAGCCTGTTCCCGGGGGACGCCCGGGGTGTGGATGATGACCCGGGGCTTCAGGGGGCGGGACGGGGTGACGGAAATCACCAGGGCGTAGCGGTCGTCGGAGAGCTGGACCAGGGAGCCGGGGGGATAGACGCCCATCAAGCGGATGAAGGTGTTCATGACCACCCCGTCGAAGCGCCCGGTGGCCTGGGAATAGATGCGGGACAGGGCCTCGTGGGGCGTCAGGGCCAGGGCCGGGTTGCCCGGATTGCAGAGGTTGTCGTAGCGGTTGACCAGGGCCACCACCCGGGCGGCCGGCACCATGCGATCGTTCCTGAGGCCCAGGGGAAAGCCGCTGCCGTCCGCCTGCTCATGGTGCTGCTCGATCACTTTGAGCACGGCGTCCTCCAGCTGCATCCGGTTTCCGCAGGCCGCGCCGTAGGCCACGTGTTCCCGGTAGAGGTTGCGCTCGGCTGCCGAGGCGCTCTCGTCCTGCTGGCGCAGGCGGTCCGGCAGGTCCATCTTGCCGATGTCGTGGAGCAGCGCGCCGACCCCCAGGTCGTGCAGCATCAGCTCGTCCATGCCGCAGGCCTTGCCCAGCAGCAGGGAAATGACCATGACGTTGGTGGCGTGGACGGCGCCTCGCTCCCCGGCCGTTTCGGACAGCAGGCGGAGGCAGGTTTCCTGGTCGCCGGCCAGCCTGGACAGCATGTCGGACACCAGGGTCTGGGCGGCCTGGCGGGCATCCGCCGGCCTGGCGCGGGCCTGGTCGGCAACTTGCCGGTAGGTGCGCGAGGCGTCGCCGAACAGCCGCTCGTAGCTCTGGTGCAGCATGTCCGGCTCGGCCGACGGGCCCCGCGGTTTGGCACCGTTGCCGTCAGCGCGGGAACCGTGACGGCTGTCGACATGCAGCGCCTCCTTCGGTGCCGGGGGGTCGAACAGGCTGTCGGCGGGGGAATAGCGGATACGCCGGATGCCGAGGGAGCGGATGGTCTCGATCTGGCTGTCGGACTGGATCCGGAAACTGTTCAGGGGAAAGGGATGGGACATCCAGCCCAGGTCCATGAATACGAAATGGCCTACCTTCAGTTGGTCGACATCGATGAACTCGGACTGGCTCTCCATGGTGACTTTTCCTAAGGCTCGCGCTGGTGCGCTGTGCATCTCCCGGAACTCACTCTAGGACGATGGGGCGCGGGTCAAAATACGGGAGAGCGCGTAAGGAAATTCCCTTATGACATAGGTATTGTCGGCGGCTGCCTCAGGCCCGGCTTAGACAAAGGTTGTCACCGCCCTTCCCGGCCTGTGCTATACATATGGACTTTTCGATTTGCGGGACCAGCAAGGAATCATGAGCCAGAAAGAAGAAACCGTCGTATTCGGCACCGAGGACCTGTTGCGGAGCCTCTGCGACTCGGTGACCAAGGTCCTGACCGTGGCGACCCACAGCCAGATCCACTATTCCGGCATGGTCCAGCGCATCACCAAGACCTGCCTCAAGCCCGACATCGGCTGCTTCGTCCTGTTCGACGGCGGCTTCTCCGGCCTGGTGGTGCTCAATTTCTCCGCCCAGGCGGCCATGGAGCTGTACGAGAGCTACATGCTGAACATGGGTATGGCCAAGGAAGAACTGGCGGCCTCCTACACCTCGGACGAGGTGAGCAACGTCATGGGCGAGCTGATGAACCAGATCGTCGGCGACTTCACCGGCAAGGTGGGGCGCGAGCTGCAGACCCACATCACCCAGAACCAGCCCAAGATGCTGGCCCTGAACAAGCAGGTGATCCTCAGCGTGGA
>JBLNBI010000121.1:0-5282 GCA_050259815.1 Actinomycetota bacterium
AACACCTCCTCGGCCTCGTGGCGCGCCTCGAACCAGGTGGCGGCGGCCGCCGCCAGCCAGACGATGCCCACCAGCGCCGTGGCCAGCAAAGTCACCCGGGTCTTCAGGGAAGCGGCCGACAGGCGGAGGATCATGGCTTCTGCACCAGGTAGCCGACGCCCCGGATGGTCTTGATGAAATCCGGGCCAAGCTTCTTCCGCAGGTGGTGGATATAGACCTCGACGGTGTTGCTGCCGGTTTCGTCATCCCAGGCGTAGAGATGCTGCTCAAGCTGGTTCCGGGAAAGCACCCGGCCGGCGTTGAGCATGAGGACGTGCAGGAGGGCGAATTCCTTGGCGGCGAGCTCCACGTTCCGGCCTTCCACCGACACCGTATGGGCGGCGGGATCGAGGCAGACACCGCCCATTTCGATCACCGGCGCCGGCCGCCCCTCGGCGCGCCGGATGAGGGCCCGCAGGCGGGCCGCCAGCTCCCCCATATCGAAGGGTTTGACCAGGTAGTCGTCGGCTCCAGCGTCAAGGCCGGCGATGCGGTCATCCACCGTATCCCGGGCGGTGAGGATGATCACCGGCAGGGCGCCGCCACCCTGGCGCAGCTTTTTGAGCACGGAAAGCCCATCCTTGCGGGGCAGCCCCAGGTCCAGGACCACCGCGGCATAGCCGGCCACGGCCTGGTCGGCCAGGGCGTTGTCGGCGGCAAGGCCGTCGGTGACCCAATCCACCGCATAGCCGGCCTGGGCCATCCCCGCCCGCAGGGCATCCCCCAGCAGGCGGTCATCCTCGATGACGAGCAGTCGCATTCTCTCCCTCAGATCCAGCCGGCCAGATTGGCCACCCAACCGCCCACCACGGCGGCCAGCAACAGCAGGCCCACAACCACCCGGCTCTTGGCGATGCACTGGTCGGGCGTCCCCGGCTTGTTGCCGGAGATCATGGCGGCCACCAGGTTTTCCTTGTGCAGGAAGCTGCTCACCGCCACCCCAGCCACATGGACGGCCACCACCGCCAGCATGGTGCCGGCCATCCCCTCGTGAAGCTCCTCGAGCCATTCTCCCCCCAGCTCCTGATAGTTGGCAAACCCGCTCAGGACGGTGAGGAGGCCAAGGCCCAGGAGCAGGAAGATGGCCACCGCGCCGGCCGGATTATGGCCCACATGGTGTTCCGGCGCCCGGGACAGCAGGGAGCGCAGGTAGCCCACCACCCGGCTGGGAGGAAACAGGAAGGAGCCGAAGCGGGCATAGCGGGTGCCGATAAGGCCCCACACCAGTCGGAAGCCGATGAGTCCTGCAACCGTATAGCCCAGCATGACGTGGATGTTCTGCAGGCGCTCCGACTCCGAGGTCAGGTAGGCGCCGGCGAAGGACGCCGCCAGCAGCCAATGGAAGACCCGGGTGGGCAGGTCCCACACTTTGACGGTGGCCAGCCCTTCCCGGGCGGGGGCAGCGACTTGGCCGCCGAGCTTGTCGATGGATTCGAGTTTCATGGTGTTCTCCAGAATCAGGTCGTTGTTATCGTGCGGGAAGGCGGATGTCGTCTTCCCCGTAGGCCCCTTGGGCGGCGCTCCGGTGGCAGGCCTCGCAATTGGCGGGACTCTTCACCGCCGGGGATTTCCAAATCGCGGCGGACAGGCCGTCGTGACCATCCCGGTGCTTGCGGCGGAACCAGGGAGTGGCGGTGATCCGGGGATCGGCGCCGGGATCGAAGCGTTCCTGGCCGCCCGCATTGGCGGCCAGGAAGCGGCCGATTTCCTGGGCCTTGGCGGCATCCAGGCTCGCGTCCATGCCGAAATGGCGGTCGAGGCGGGCCATGACGGACTGCCAGGCGCTGGCGGAAAGGAGTTGGGGCGGATAGGCGACGTGGCAGCTACCGCATTCCTCCTTGTAGGTGCCATTCACCGGGAAGCGCTTGGCCCCGTCGCCGAGGGCCGGCAGGCTCGCCAGGGCGGCGAGGATAAGGGCGGCGGTACGGATGCGGATGGTCATGGCCGCCCCCTCACTTCCCTACCACGATCAGATAGGCCAGGACATCGGCCTTCTCGCCGGCCGAGCAGGCGTGGCCGATCACGTCGTTGCAGTTGCGCTTGAACCACTTCTCCACCTTGTCGGCCTTGGTGAAGCGCTGGCCGTTGGCGGCGGGTGCGAGGGGTTCGATGGGTTTGCCGGTCACCGCGTGCTTGCCGGTGGCGGCCGGGTTGTCGGTGTGGCAGGAGGAACAGCTCCAGTCCTTGCTGCCCACCGTCTTGAAGAACCGCTCGCCCCGGGGGGCGGAAGGGGCAAAGGCGGGGCTGGATGCCCGGGCCTCGGCTTCGTAGCGGACGAGGAAATCCTTCGGGACTTCGGCCAGGGCCGGAAGGGACAGGGCCCAGGCGGCCAGCAGGGCCAGTCGGGCGGTGGTGGGAATCAGGGGCATGTTGCTCTCCGTCGGTTACGCTGTGACGGAAGAGTAGAGCCCCTGTCTTAAACCCCGATTAAGCCGGGAAGAAAGCTTCCCGGCCGCCTGCAACTCAGGCGTCGGCCCCGTTCTGCTTCTGGATGGCGGTCTTGATCGCCTCCTCGCTCACGTCCGGGCAAACCTTCTCGATGAAGGCGTGGGCGTAGCTGCGCAGGTAGGTGCCCCGGCGCACCGCCAGCTTGGTGACGTTGGGCGGGAACAGTTCGGGCACGGGAATGAGCACCAGGTCCCGGTCCTTGTCCCCGTCGTAGGCCATGGAAGCGACGATCCCCACTCCCAGGTCGAGGCCAACGTAGGTCTTGATCACGTCGGCATCGATGGCGGAGAGCACCACGTCCGGCACGATGCCCGCGTCGGCGAAGGTCTTGTCCACATGGGCGCGGCCGGTGAATCCCTCGTGGTAGGTGATGATGGGATATTCGCTGATCTTCTCCAGGGTCAGTTCCCCGGCGGACAGCAGCGGATGGCCCTTCGGCACGATGACGGCGTGGTGCCAGGTGTAGTAGGGAAAAGTGGCCAGTTCGGGGAACTGGTCCAGGCCCTCGGTGGCGATCCCCACGTCCGCCTCGCCGGAAACCAGCATGTCGGCGATTTCCCGGGGGCTGCTCTGGTGCAGGGTGAGATGCACCTTCGGGTAGTCGGACTTGAACCACTTGATGATCTTGGGCAGGGCGTAGCGGGCCTGGGTATGGGTGGTGGCCACCACGAAATGGCCCGTCTCCCGGCTGGCGAACTGGTCGGCGATGCGCCGCAGGTTCTGGGTATCCAGGAGGATCTGCTCCACCACCTTGGCCAGTTCCTTGCCCGGTTCGGTGAGCCCCAGGAGGCGCTTGCCCCGGCGCACGAAAATCTCGATGCCGAGTTCGTCCTCCAGGTCCTTGATGTGCTTGCTGACCCCGGGCTGCGAGGTGTACAGGGCGTTGGCCACCTCGGTCAGGTTGAAGTCCTGGCGGACGGTTTCGCGGATGATCCGCAGTTGCTGGAAATTCATGTGCTCTGCTCCCTAGGCGGCGAGTTTTTCTTTTTGGAATACCCGGATGGCCTTGGGGTGGAGGGACACCGCATCCCCCTCCCCCAGGCCCAGTTCCCGCAGCGCATCCCGCAGGACCGAAACCTCGATCAATTCCCCATCCTGCCGGGTCAGCTCCACCTGGGCAAGGGGGCCGATGGCCACCACCCGGGCGATGCGGGCCGGAATGCCCCCCGGCGCGCTGGCCGGGCGCAGGTCGAACTCGTGGGGACGGACGTAGCCCACCGCCTGCTCCAGGGCGTCCTGGCCCTCGCCTACCGGCAGGGCATGCTCGCCGAAATGGAGATGGCCGTCCTCGACCCGACCGTGGAAGAGGTTCACCGACCCGAGGAAGCTCGCCACGAAGGGAGTGGCGGGATGGTCGTACACCTCGTCCGGGGAACCGATCTGCTCCACCTTGCCCTTGTTCATCAGCACCACCCGGTCGGAGACCTCCAGGGCCTCCTCCTGGTCGTGGGTGACGAAGACGCTGGTGACGTGGATTTCGTCATGGAGCTGGCGGAGCCAGCGGCGCAGTTCCTTGCGCACCTTGGCGTCCAGGGCGCCGAAGGGCTCGTCCAGGAGCAGCACCTTGGGCTCCACGGCCAGGGCCCGGGCGAGGGCGATGCGCTGTCGCTGGCCGCCGGAGAGCTGGGACGGATAACGGTCGGCCAGCCATTCCAGCTGCACCAGTTCCAGGAGGCGCAGGACCCGCTTTTTGATCTCGGCCTCGGAGGGGCGCAGCTTCCGGGGCTTCACCCGCAGGCCGAAGGCCACGTTGTCGAAGACCGTCATGTGGCGGAACAGGGCGTAGTGCTGGAAGACGAAGCCCACGTTGCGGTCCCGCACGTGCTGGGCCGAGGCGTCGTCCCCTTCCAGGAGGATCTGCCCCCGGTCGGCAGTCTCCAGGCCGGCGATGATGCGCAGCAGGGTGGTCTTGCCGCAGCCGGAGGGGCCCAGGAGGGCCACCAGCTCGCCGGAGGGGATGTCGATGGAAACGTCGTCCAGGGCCTTGAAGGCGCCGAAGTCCTTGCTGATGTTGCGGATGGCGATGCTCATTCTTTTTCTCCAGAAACCAGTTCCTGCAGTTGCCGGCGGGTCTGGCGCTCCACCAGGGCTTTCAAACCCAGGGTGACGAGGGCCAGGAGGGCCAGCAGGGATGCCACGGCAAAGGCGGCGGCGTAGTTGTATTCGTTGTAGAGAATCTCCACGTGGAGGGGCATGGTGTTGGTCTTGCCCCGGACATGGCCGGAAACCACCGACACCGCCCCGAACTCGCCCATGGCCCGGGCGTTGCAGAGAATGACCCCGTAGAGCAAGCCCCACTTGATGTTGGGCAGGGTCGTGTACCAGAAGGTCTGCCAGCCGGAGGCCCCCAGCACGACGGCCGCCTCCTCCTCTTCCGAACCCTGGGCCTCCATGAGGGGAATCAGTTCCCGGGCCACGAAAGGAAAGGTAACGAAGACGGTGGCCAGGACCAGGCCGGGCACGGCGAAGATGACCCGGACGTCGTGTTCGGCAAGCCACGGCCCGAACCAGCCCTGGGCGCCGAAGATGAGCACGTAGATGAGGCCGGAGATCACCGGCGACACCGAGAACGGCAGGTCGATGAAGGTGATCAGCACCCGCTTGCCCACGAAGTCGAACTTGGCGATGGCCCAGGCCGCCGCCACCCCGAACACCAGGTTCAGCGGCACGGCGATGGCTGCGGTGACGAGCGTCAGGCGGATGGCGGCCCAGGCGTCCGGCTCGCGCAGCGCCTCCAGGTAGGCGCCCGCGCCCTTGCGCAGCGCCTCGGCGAACACCGCGGCCAGCGGCAGCAC
>JBLNBI010000122.1:0-4514 GCA_050259815.1 Actinomycetota bacterium
ACCGGGGCGCCACCCTGATCGCCGACTACGGCCATAACCCGGACGCCATCCAGGCCCTGGTGAACGCCATCGACACCATGCCCGCCAACCGGCGTTCCGTGGTCATCAGCGGCGCCGGCGACCGCCGGGACGAGGATATCCGCCAGCAGACCGAAATCCTCGGCGAGGCCTTCGACGAAGTCATCCTCTACCAGGATGCCTGCCAACGGGGCCGGGCCGACGGCGAAGTCATCGCCCTGCTGCGAGAGGGCCTCTCCGGCGCCAGCCGCACCCAGGCTGTGGATGAAGTGCGAGGTGAATTCCTGGCCATCGACACCGCCCTGGGACGCCTGAAGGCCGGTGATCTCTGTCTGATCCTCATCGACCAGGTGGAAGAAGCCCTGGCCCACATCGCCCAGCGCATCGCCGAAGGCTGAGCTCGTCTTAGTCCTCTTCCTAGGGGCTAGGCCGGCTCCTAGGGCAATCTACATGGAATACCCACTGTCCGCGGTAGGACCTCTTGTCTAAGCTACAGAGGACCTACCGCGGACATGGGTATTAACCCCACAACAGCCCTTGCTTGCGGCGGAGGTCGGCCGGCTTGCCGGTCCGTTTTCGTGGAATATCCAGCGGAGGCGCCTCATGAACCAAAACAAAGGCGGGATCAATACCAACCGGAACCGTGCGGAAGCCCGCACGGGAGAAGGCGAGTCGCTCTGGGCCGTGCTGCTCATCGCCCTGGCCATCATCGGCGCCATGTACATCTACGACCGGACCTGGGCCCAGCCGACGTCCCAGGGCCCCTCGGCGGAAATCGCCTGCACCCCGCCACCATCCGTGGTGAGCGACGCGGCAACCTTCAAGCCCCGGTCCTGAGGCGCATTTTCCGGTTTTAGCGGCCGCTGTCCTGCTTGAAGCGCCCCAGGGAGAACAGCACCTCGTGGCCGCAATGGGCGAGGCCAAGATGCCGACGCAGTTCGGCCACGCGCTCGTCCACCTCGGCCCGATCACGGCCGTGGATGACGCAGAACAGGTTATAGGGCCACTGGGGGAGCACCCGGGGGCGGCGGTAGCACAGGGAGATCGCCGGCTCCTCTGCCAAGGCCCGGCCGACCTCCCCGACGCGCTCGTCGGGGATATCCTGCACCAGCATGGCGTCGGCGGTGCAGCCCTGTTCATGGTGGCGCACCACCACGCCGAAACGCTTGATGGCCCCGGCATCCAGCCAATTGCGGATACGGGCCATCACCTCCACTTCGGAAACACCGATGCGCTCGGCAATGAGGGCGAAGGGCCGGATGAACAGGGGAAGCCCTTCCTGGAGGACGGATACCAAGCGGCGCTCCGATTCGCCCACGGGTTCCTCCGGATGGACCGGCACCGCTTCCGCCCGTTGCCGGCGCCCACCCGCCGCCGGGGAAAGGCCCGGGTCGGCGTGGTATTCCTCCAGCAGGGGCAGGGTCATGACCGGAAACCCGGCAGCCCGTTCGATGGCGCCCAGGGTGGAATGAAGCCGGACCTCGCTGGCGGCGGTGACGACGAACCACAGGTTGTAGCGGTGATCCCGCTCGTAGCTGTTGTTTACCTCTGGAAAACGGCCGACGGCTTCGGCCACGGCGGGGAGCCTCGCCGGCGGCACTTCCATGGCGGCGAGGGTGGAGGCGCCGATGCGCTTGGGAGCGAAGACGGCGCCGACCCGGGATATCTTCCCTTCCCGCCGCAGCTTCTCCAGGCGGCCCAGGAGAACCTTTTCCCCCACCCCCAGCCGGGCCGCCAGTTCAGCGAAGGGGGCCGGACAAAGGGGAAAATCCCGTTGAAAATCGTTCAGAAGGTGGAATTCCAGGGCATCGTCCATATTGAACCTCTAGAAACCTATAGGGCAAGCAAAGACAAATCCCGAAAAGGTTTGCGTGGATGCCGCCGGCACAGTGACAACCCCAGTATGGTCGACGACAGACCCGTTGTCATCCCGGCCGAATGGAGCGCTCCCCGCGCTTTGCCAAAATCACCGCAGAGAGGATACCCTAGGGCCGAGCCAAGCAACGCGAGCCGAACAGCAAGAATGATCACCACCAAGCAACTGCCGGGAAACAAGGTCTGGCTGGTCGGCGCCGGTCCCGGCGACCCCGAACTCCTGACCCTCAAAGCCGCCCGCCTGATCTCCCAGGCGGACGCCATCGTATACGACCATCTGGTGGGCCCCGGGATCATGGATTCGGCACGGCCGGATGCGCGCCGGATCTATGTCGGCAAGGTTGCCTCCCGCCACGCCGTTCCCCAGGCGGACATCAACCGGATGCTGGTGGACCTGGCCCGGGAGGGATTGTCGGTGGTGCGCCTCAAGGGCGGCGACCCATTCATCTTCGGCCGGGGCGGCGAGGAGCTTGAAACCCTGGCCGAGGCTGGCATTCCCTTCGAGGTCGTGCCCGGGGTGACGGCCGCCGCCGGCTGCGCTGCCTATGGCGGTTTCCCCCTCACCCACCGGGACCACGCCCAGGGGGTCGTCTTCGTCACCGGCCACCTCAAGGACCACACCATCGACCTGGACTGGCCGGCCCTCGCGCGCCCCGGCCTGACCATCGTCTTCTACATGGGCGTCGGCGCCGCCCCGGAAATCTGCCGCCAGCTCATCGCCCATGGGCTCCCCGCCGACACGCCCGCTGCCGTGGTGCGGAACGGCACCCTGCCCACCCAGCAGACCCTCCTCGCCACCCTCGGCGACCTGCCGGCCCGCATCGCCGAGTCGGGCATCCAGCCGCCGGCGCTCATTGTGGTCGGCAGCGTCGTCAGCCTCCACGCCAAACTGAATTGGTTCGATCCTTCCCCCCCATGAAAAGACTATCCGCCCTTTCCCTTCTTTGCCTCGCCCTCGGGGCCCAGGCCTATACCGGCAAGGAGTTGCTCGAAGACTGCCAGGCCGCCGAAGCCCTGTACCAGGAGAAGAAGTCCGAAAATCTGTATCAATCCGTCCAGGTGGTTCGCTGCATGTCTTATGTGGCGGGCTTCGCCGATGGCTACGCGGTGGGTGATTATCTGGGCGGCCAGGTAGGCGTCCAGTTGAACGCCTTTTGCCTGCCCAAGGCCGATGACCTGCAATACCGGATGGTGCGGGCGGTGGTTTCCCACCTGGAAAGGCAGCCCCCCAATTCCCAGGCCTCCAGCCGCATGCTGGTCGCCGGCGCCCTGTCCAAGGCCTTCCCCTGCGCCCAATAGTTGTTGAAGGGCGAATACGATTCGGGGATAATCCGGCCTCCACCTGCCGAGGTGGCGGAATCGGTAGACGCAGCGGATTCAAAATCCGCCGCCGAAAGGCGTGAGGGTTCGAGTCCCTCTCTCGGCACCAGCCCTTGTAGCCGGACAGCTTGGCTGTCCCAGCGCTCAAGCGGCGACCACCGCGCCTGCAGCGCGGCAATCACCTCCTGAAAAAGCCTGAATGACCTGCCCGGCAGAAGCCTAAGCGGCAGGCACCTCCGATATCGCCGCCTCGATCTCGGCGAAGGTCCGGGCCACTTCGGTCGTGTGCATGGGCGGCAATCCGAGCTGGCGGGCAATCTGGGACAGGGAGAAGATACCCCGCACCATCTGGCGGTCCCCCTTGTCCCGGTCGGCCACCAGGGCATGCTGCCGGCCGGAGCGCTTGAGGGTCTCGATCACCGCCCCAACCCGGGCCCGAAGTATTTCCGACAGGTCCAGCACCTCGATGTCCTCCCGCCGGGTCATGACATCCCCGACCTTGACCTCGCCGTGCCGCACGCCGCGCTTGTGGACCACCTGCATGGGCCGCTCCCCATGGATGTCCCGGGAGGTGATGATGCCCACCACGCTGCCCTGCCCGTCCACGACCAGCAGGGACCGGACTCCCCGGGCGATCATGGCCTGGTTGGCGGCATCGATGGAAACATCGCTGTCGATGGTCGCGGCGGCCACCAGCCGCAGGTCGGTCATCACGTCGATGGCCGGCGAATCCACGCCAACCGGCTGCAACGGGGTCAGCCCCGGATAGTGGTATCCGGCGCCGGCCTCCAGCTTGCTGGGATGCAGATACTTGTAGTCCTGAACCATGGTCTCCTCCTTATGGGTGCCGCTATTAGGGCCAGCCGCTTCTCGTTGGACGGGCCGGAGCCGCTAGGCGGGGAGCGTTGGGCGAATCACGCAACCATCCCTCCTTAGCCGCTTCAGCCCTCAATTTCTGTATAGGCGGCCATTCCGGTGAAATCAAGGGTCGCCGGCGGAATCCCGCCCCGGCCGTCGGGCGGCGCGGGGCTTAAGCCGTTGATTCGACGGGTCTGCTATACTCCGCACCCTTCTAATGCCACCCTGGGGCACCAACGGCGCCGGCACGCCGACCCCATGCGGGGTTGTCCCTCCCAATCCAGAAAAGTACCGACCCATGTCGTTGACCGTCGACGACTTCGACTTCCCCCTCCCCCCCGAACTCATCGCCCAGCACCCGGCCGCCGAGCGCACCGCCAGCCGCCTCCTGCATGTGGACGGCCCCCAGCACATCGACCGGCGCTTTGCCGACCTGCCCGGGC
>JBLNBI010000123.1:0-3242 GCA_050259815.1 Actinomycetota bacterium
GGGCTGGTCATCAAGTACCGGCTCGACGGCGTGCTCAATCCCGTCAGCCGGGTCCAGGGCCAGGAGACCGCCGAGCAGGTGATTTCCCGCATCAAGGTCATGGCGGAGCTGGACATCGCCGAACGCCGGGTCCCCCAGGACGGCCGCTTCAAGGTGGCCATCAAGGGTCGCCAGATCGACTTCCGGGTGTCCATCATGCCCAGTATCTTCGGGGAGGACGCGGTGCTGCGCATCCTGGACAAGCAGGACCTGGCCGACAGCACCCATGGCGTGCGTCTCTCTTCCCTGGGTTTCGACGAGGACACCATGCGGACCCTGCGCCGCCTGGCCCGGGAGCCCTACGGCATGGTCCTGGTCACCGGCCCCACCGGCTCCGGCAAGACCACCACCCTCTACGCCATGATCACCGAGATCAACAAGGGCCAGGACAAGATCGTCACCATCGAGGATCCAGTGGAATACCAGCTCCCCGGGGTGCTGCAAATCCCGGTGAACGAGAAGAAGGGCCTCACCTTCGCCCGGGGGCTGCGCTCCATCCTGCGCCACGACCCGGACAAGATCCTGGTGGGCGAGATCCGGGACCCGGAGACCGCCCAGATCGCCGTCCAGTCCGCCCTCACCGGCCACCTGGTGTTCACCACCATCCACGCCAACAATGTCTTCGACGTCATCGGCCGCTTTACCCAGATGAACGTCGATCCCTACAGCTTTGTCTCGGCCCTGAACGGCATCCTGGCCCAGCGCCTGGTGCGCCTCGCCTGCCCCAGCTGCGCCGTGCCGGTGGAGCCCGATGCCGAGGAACTGGCCGAATCCGGGCTGGACCCCAAGGCCGTCGCCCATTTCCGCTTCGTCGCCGGCCAGGGCTGCGGCCGCTGCCGGGGCACCGGTTACCGGGGCCGCACCGCCATTGCCGAAATCCTGTTGCTGGATGACCAGATTCGGCAGCTCATCATCGACCGCCAGCCCATCGCCAAGGTGAAGGAAGCGGCCCGCCGCCGTGGCCTCAGGTTCCTGCGGGAATCCGCCGTCGCCCTGGTGGCCGCCGGGAAAACCACCTTGCAGGAGATCAACCGTGTCACTTTTGTGGCGTGACCGCTACGTCGCCGTCCTCACCCCGGAGCGGGCCGCCCTGGTCCGCCGCCGGGGCCGTAAAGGCACCTTCGACCTCCGCCTGGACGCCCCCTGCCCGGCCGCCACGCCCGCCGGTGCGGCCGCAGCCCTGGCGGAGCTGGTAAAGCGCCCGGAAGTGGGCAGGGGCAACCTCACCCTCCTCCTTTCCAACCACTTCGTCCGCTACCTGCTGGTCCCCTGGCGCAGCGAGGTGAGGGACCCGGCCGAATTCGCCGCCTTCGCCGACATCTGCTGGGACCGGACCTATGGCGGCGATCCTGCCCGCCGGGTACTGCGCACCGCCCGGGAAAAGAGCGGCAGCCCCCGGCTCGCCGCCGCCCTGGACGCCGATTTCCTGGCTGCGCTGCGGGAGGCTGTCAGCCAGTCTCCGCTCAAGTTGATGTCGGTCCAGCCGTACCTGACGGCCGCCTTCAATCGCCTGGGTTCGGCGTGGCGCCGGCGGGATTTCCTTTTCCTGGTGGCGGAACCTGACCGCACCTGCCTCCTGGCTGCCCTGGGCGGCGCCTGGAAGAGCGTCCGGGCGGGCAGCGGCGGGGACAGCCCCGAGAACCTTTCCACCTTCCTGGAGCGGGAGATACGGCTCCTCGGCCTGGACGAAGGGAGCATGCCGCCCGTCTTCATCCATGCTCCCCGGCAGGCCCGCCTGGAGCTGCCGCCCTGCAACGGCGTCATGGCCAGGTCTTTGCCCCTGCCTATCCCGCCGTCCCTTGCCGACCCGGCGGATTCCCTTCTAACCATGGCCATGGCGGTGCACTGACATGCAAGCCTTGGACATCGACTTCCACCGCCCGCCCCGACCCAGCGCCCTGGGGTGGCTCCTGCTCGCCGTCGGGCTGGCCGCCCTGGCGGCGCTCCTGGCCGCTCACCGCCACTGGGCCGACGGCTCGGAGCGCTTGCAGGCAACCCTGTATTCCCTGGAAAGCCGCCTGCCCCGCCCCACGCCGGCCAAGTCCAATGGCAAGAACGATGAAGCCCTGACCGCCGCCCGCCTGGCACTGGAGAAATCCCGCATGCCCTGGGGCAGCCTGTTCAAGGCGCTGGAGTCGGCGGACAACCCGGATGTAGCCCTCCTGGCTGTGACCCCGGAGGCTTCCCGGGGCCTCCTGAAGATCCACGCCGAGGCTCGGGACCTGTCCGCCATGCTGGCCTACCATCGGCGGCTCGAGCAGGAGCCGGTCCTGCGCCAGGTGACCTTGGTGGATCACGAAACCGGCGGCGAGGCCGGCGTGACCCGGGTCCGTTTCCATATTTCCGCAGCCTGGGGGCCTGACCATGGGCATCCATAGGCTGATCTTCCTCGAAGCTCTGGAAAAGGCCGGCAAGCCCGGTCTGGCAGGCGCCCTCCTGCTCGTCACCAGCCTCGGTTACGGCTTGGCCGTGGTCCTGCCGGCCCGGGAACACGCCCTGGCGCTCCGGGAGCAAATCTCCCAGGCTAAGGCGAAGTTGGCCAGGATGCGTGAAGCCCCGGCCGGCGCACCTTCGGAAGGCGTGCAGAAGGCCTTCTACCAATCCCTGCCCACCCAGGCCGAGGTACCCCAATGGGTGGAACGGATCTACGAGAAGGCCGCGGCCGAACAGCTCTCCCTGGTCCGGGGCGAATACGTCCTGGCGCCGGTGGCGGACACCCGTCTGGTCCGCTACCAGATCTTCCTGCCGGTGAAGGGCGATTACGTCCGCATCCAGCATTTTGTCGCCGCCGCCCTGGCGGCCGTCCCGGGCCTTGGTCTGGAAGACCTCAGCCTCCAGCGGCAGTCCGTCGGCGACAGCCAGGTCGAGGCCCTCGTCCGCTTTTCCCTGTACCTGGCAAAGTCATGAGCCGCCACCGTCGCCTTGCCTTCTGGATCATCTTCATCGTTGCGGCGGCGGTCATCGCAGCCTTGCCCGAGTGGTTTCCCAGAGATGAAACGGTCGAGCCGGTGAAGCACGCCAAGTCCCCCGGGATACAGGCAGCCTCCTTCCCGACCGCGCCTCCGCAACCCAAGGTGGTTCCCGAAGGCACGGGCATGGAAGGCGTGGCAGCGACTGATCTTTTCGCCGCCAAGACCTGGGTCGCTCCGCCTCCGCCGCCACCGCCCCCCGCCGCGCCCCTGCCTCCCCCGCCACCGATGGCC
>JBLNBI010000124.1:0-3033 GCA_050259815.1 Actinomycetota bacterium
CATCATCTACGAAGCCCGCCCCAACGTCACCGCCGATGCGGCGGCGCTGTGCCTGAAGTCCGGCAACGCCGCCATCCTGCGCGGCGGTTCCGAGGCCATCCACTGCAACCGCGCCATCGCCGCCCTGGTGCACGAAGGCCTCCAAGCAGCCGGCCTGCCGGCCGACTGCGTGCAGGTGGTCGACACCACCGACCGGGCCGCGGTGGGCGAGCTGATCACCATGCGGGAATTCGTGGATGTCATCGTACCCCGCGGCGGCAAGGGCCTCATCGCCCGGCTTCTGGCCGAATCGCGCGTACCGATGATCCAGCACCTGGACGGCAACTGCCACGTCTATCTGGAGACCTCGGCCGACCCGACCAAGGCCTTGAAGATCGTCGAAAACGCCAAGACCCAGCGCTACGGCACCTGCAACACCGCCGAGTCCCTGGTGGTAGACCGGGCCGTGGCCGCCAAGCTCCTGCCGCCCATCGCCAGGATGTTGCTTTCCAAGGAGGTGGAAATCCGCGGCTGCCCGGAGACCTGCGCGATCCTGCCGGAAGCCAAGCCGGCCACCGAGGAGGACTACTACACCGAGTACCTGGCCCCGATCATTTCGGTGAAGGTGGTGGAGGGCATCGACGAGGCCATCGCCCACATCAACCAGTATTCCTCCCACCACACGGAAGCCATCGTCACGGACAACCATCCGAAGGCCATGCGCTTCCTGCGGGAGGTGGATTCCAGCTCGGTCATGATCAACGCCTCCACCCGCTTCGCCGACGGTTTCGAATACGGTCTGGGCGCGGAGATCGGCATTTCCACCGACAAGATCCACGCCCGCGGCCCCGTGGGCCTGGAAGGGCTGACCAGCCAGAAGTGGGTGGTCCTGGGTGACGGACATGTCCGCGGCTGAAACCTACCAAGCTGTAGTGACGGCGCCGGGGTTCAGCCTCGGCGTCCGCTGCACGGACGAGGAAGTGATCGAGATCGAATATCTCGAGCCTCGTCCTGAACAGGCGCCGACCAACTTCCTGGCGGCGGAGGTGGTTCGCCAGCTGAAGGCCTACCTGGCCGATCCCGGATTCGCCTTCGGCCTGCCCCTGCGCCCCTCCGGCACCACCTTCCAGCGCCGGGTCTGGGAGCGGATTTCCGCCATCCCCACCGGCACCACCCGCACCTACGGCGACATCGCCGCCGATCTCAAGAACGCTCCCCGGGCCGTCGGCCAGGCCTGCGGCGCCAACCCCTTCCCCCTGGTGGTACCCTGCCATCGGGTGGTCGGATGCGGCGACAGCCTGGGCGGCTTCAGCCGCCAGCGGGGCGGATTTCTCCTGGATGTGAAGCGCTGGCTCCTCTCCCATGAGCGGGCCCGCTGAGGCTGACCTCGGCGAGATCGACGCCTTCTGCGACGCTCTCTGGCTGGAGGACGGCCTCGCCAAGGCGACCCTGGACAGCTACCGCTCCGATCTTTCCCGCTTCGCCGCCTGGCTGGCGGAAAACAAGCACGGCCCCCTGCTGGAGGCCGGCGAAACGACACTGATCGGCTTCATCGCCCGGCTATCCCGGGAAAAGCGGGCCACTTCCCAGTCCCGCTACCTGTCCAGCCTGCGCCGCTTCTACCGCTGGCAGCTCGCCCGGGGCCGCATCCTGGCCGACCCGACCCTGAAGCTCGCCAACCCGGTGCGTCCATCCCGGCTGCCCAAGGTCATGTCGGAGGGCCAAGTGGAAGCACTCCTGGCCGCCCCGGACACGGAAACGCCCCTCGGCCTGCGGGACCGGGCCATGCTGGAGACCCTCTACGCCACCGGCCTGCGGGTCTCCGAGCTGGTCAATCTCAAGCTCCGCGAAGTGGGGTTCAATGAAGGGGTGGTGCGGGTCCTGGGCAAGGGCAGCAAGGAGCGGCTGGTGCCCCTGGGGGAAGTCGCCCTGGACTGGATGGGCCGCTATCTTCTGGAAGCCCGCCCCGCCATCCTCGCCGGGAAACAGAGCGATGCTCTTTTCGTCACCGCCCGTGGCGGCCCCATGACCCGGCAGATGTTCTGGAACCTGGTGAAGCGCCATGCCCGTACCGCCGGCATCGCCCCGGAACGGCTCTCCCCCCACGTCCTGCGCCACGCCTTCGCCACCCACCTTCTCAACCACGGCGCCGACCTGCGGGTGGTTCAGCTCCTGCTGGGCCACGCCGACATCTCCACTACCCAGATCTATACCCACGTGGCCCGGGAGCGGCTGAAGTCGCTCCACGCCATCCACCACCCCCGCGGTTAAAATTCAGCCCATGAGCAAGAACGACAAGGCGCCGGAAACCCCGGCCACCAAATTCCTGCGCGCCAACCGCGTGGCCTTCACCAACCACCTGTACGAATACGAAGAGCACGGCGGCACCAAGGTCTCGTCCCGGGAACTGGGCGTGGACGAGCACGCCGTGGTGAAAACCCTGATCTTCGAGGACGAGAATGCCCATCCCCTCGTCGTCCTCATGCACGGCGACTGCAAGGTGTCGGCCAAGGAACTGGCCCGGCAGGTGGGATGCAAGAAGGTGGAGCCCTGCAAGCCCGAGGTGGCCAACCGCCACAGCGGCTTCCTGGTGGGCGGCACCAGCCCCTTCGGCACCAGGAAGAAGATGCCGGTCTATGTGGAAAAGACCATCCTGGACCTGCCCCTCATCTACATCAACGGGGGCCGGCGGGGTTACCTGGTGGGGATCGATCCCAAGGAGATCGTCCGCGTCCTGCAGGCCAAGCCGGTGGAAGCGGCCCTGGAAAAATAGCGCCTAGATGGAGCGCTCGATGATGACGCCGACGCGCTTCACCCCGGGCATCATCCCCAACTTGGCCACCGACACCCGCACCCACTGGGCGGCGAAGTTTTCCAGAAGGAAGGTGGCGATGTATTCGGCCAGCTTTTCCAGCAGGTTGAAATGGCGCTGGGCGAGGTCGGCCCGCAGGCGCTGGACCACCACGGCGTAATCCACCGTGTCGCGGATGTCGTCGGAAGCACCGGCCGAGGCGGTGGAGACGCCGATCTGCAACCCCAGCTCCACGACCTGGG
>JBLNBI010000125.1:0-3197 GCA_050259815.1 Actinomycetota bacterium
GGGCGAATTCGGACAGTCCGGCGTAGCCGTTGCCATTGAACAGGTTCTTGCCGTCCTTCCAGATCGATTGGTGCACGTGCATGCCGGAACCATTGTCGCCGACGATGGGCTTCGGCATAAACGTCGCCGTTTTGCCGTAATTGTGCGCCACGTTATGGACGATGTACTTCAATACTTGAGTCATATCCGCGCGGCGCACCAGCGGGCCGAACTTAGTGCCGATTTCGCATTGGCCGGCGGTGGCCACTTCGTGGTGATGCACTTCCACGGGGATGCCCAGGGATTCCAGGGTCAGCACCATGGCGGAGCGGATGTCGTGCAGGCTGTCGACCGGGGGAACCGGGAAGTAGCCGCCCTTGACGCCCGGACGGTGGCCGGTGTTGCCGCCGTCGAACTTCTCGCCGGAAGCCCAGGCGGCTTCTTCGGAGTTGATCCGGACGTAGGTGCCGGACATGTCGGTCTTCCACTCGACGGAGTCGAAGATGAAGAATTCGGGTTCAGGGCCGAAGTAGGCGGTATCGCCCAGGCCGGAGGCCTTCAGGTAGGCTTCAGCGCGCTTGGCGATGGAGCGGGGGTCGCGGTCGTAGCCACGGCCGTCGGCGGGGTCGACCACGTCGCAGGACAGGACCAGGGTCGGCTCGTCGAAGAACGGATCGATGAAGGCGGTGCCGGCATCCGGCATCAGCAGCATGTCGGAGGCCTGGATACCCTTCCAGCCGGCGATGGAGGAACCGTCGAAGGCGTGGCCGTTCTCGAACTTGTCTTCATCGAAGGCGCTGACCGGCACGGTGACGTGCTGTTCCTTGCCACGGGTATCGGTGAAACGGAAATCGACGAACTTGACGTCGTTTTCCTTGACCATCTTCATCACGTCTTGCGGGGTTGCCATAAGCGCATGTCTCCAAGTGACTAAACAAGATGCCGAAATAGTCGGCGACAATCAAAAAACAAACGGGCAGCTTTAGCAGAAATTGTGCCAACGCCCGCCCTTAATCTTTCCATTTTGCCACAAGGACATGGCGGAGGACCAAGAACATTTTAAGCACCATATCGGTGCATAAATACAGTTAACGCCCTATTGTGGTGCAACCTGGCAATTCAGGCAGATGACGCTGAAATAGGGATCGCCCCGCAGGCGTTCTGCCAGGCTCTTGACTGCCGATTGGGCGCGAATGCCGTCCGCAAAGAACCCCTGATCCAGAAAGATTTCCGCCTCCACTCTTCCCCCCAGATAATGGAGCACCACCCGCTCCGGCCTGGGCAGGTCGACCAGGAAAGGCTGTAGATGGTTCATGAGGGTTTCCCGGGTGGGCATGCGTACTTTTGCCACCCGGGACTCGTCGAGATCCTCTTCGGGGTCGATGTGGACGAGGACGTCCAGCACTTCCGGGTGGGCAGCCAGAACCGTGTCCCGGGCCGCTACCGCAATGCGATGCCCCTCCGAGACGCTGATCCTGGAATCCACCAGGACATGGGCGTCCACCAGGGCCTGATGGGCCATGCGGCGGGTGCGCAGCTCATGGAGCCCGAGGACCCCCGGCGTGCCGAGGAGAGTTTCCCGGATGGCCTGCACCTGGGCCTCGTCGAGGCTGGTATCGATCAGTTCCCGCAGCGCCCCCCAGGCGAGCACCACGCCCATGCGCAGGATCATGAAGCCCATAAGCGCAGCCGCCAGCAGGTCCAGGAAGCGCCAGCCCAGCAGGGCGCCGCCAATGCCGACCACGACCACCAGGGCGGACGCCGCATCGGCCCGGGTGTGGAGGGCGTTGGCAGTGAGCAACTGGGAGCGCAGCTTCTCCGCCACCCGCACCAGGTAGCGATACAGCCCCTCCTTGGAGATCACCGTCGCGACGGCCACCCAGAAGGCGGACCATTCCACCGCCTGCAGGGCCTCCACATGCTGGAGGCGCAGACCGGACTCCCACAGGATGCCGCCGCCGATGATGGCCAGGGAGGTCCCCAGGATGAGGGTCGCCGCCGTTTCGATGCGGGCGTGGCCGTAGGGATGCGCCGCGTCGGCCGGATGGGCGCCCTGCCGGCTCGCATAGAGAACGAGGAAATCCGACAGGAGGTCCGAGAAGGAATGGAGGCCGTGGGCGATCAGGGACTGGGAATGGGCCAGCCAGCCGACGGCGATCTGGGCGACGGTCATCACCAGGTTGACCGCCACGCTGGCCCAGGTGGCGCGCTGGGCTTCGGCCAGGCGCTCTTCGCCCGGGGAAAGGGAAACGGGGGGGTGGGAATGGCCCATGCTCATGCGCAGCCGTCAAGGCTGTTCTATACTCGTGTTTTGGATTTTACCAGCAGCAACCATGGGAAAACTGTCTGACATCCTGAGTCTGGCCCAGGAACGCGCCAAGGCCATGAACCTGCCCTACGAGGGCGCCCTGACCCCCCAGGAAGCCTACGAAGTGCTCCAGTCGGCCCCCGGCGCCAAGCTGGTGGATGTCCGCACCCGGGCGGAGCTGGACTGGGTTGGCCGCGTCCCCGGTGCCGTGGAGGTGGAGTGGATCCACTATCCGGGCGGCGCCCGGAACGACAACTTCCTGGCCCAGCTGAAGCACCAGGTGGATCCCGAATCCCTCACCCTGTTCATGTGCCGCAGCGGCGGCCGTTCCGACATGGCCGCCCGGGCTGCCACCGAGGCCGGCTACACCGACTGTTACACTGTCCTGGAAGGCTTCGAGGGCGACCGCGACGCCAACGGCCAGCGCAACCGGATCGGCGGCTGGCGCCACGCCGGCCTGCCCTGGATCCAAAGTTAATCGGGACCATCCCCTTTCCGGAGACGCCGGGCTTCCGGGCCGACGGCGCTCTCCCTTCGACCGCTATGCAAACCATCTCCTTTGACAAGTTCAACGCCATGGCCGACGAGGCCTGCCAGGAGCGCATCCGCGCCGCCCGGGCCCGCCTCGGCAAGAAGGCTGTTCTCCTCTGCCACCACTACCAGCGGGCCGACGTGTACCAGCACGCCGACCTCACCGGCGACTCCCTGAAGCTCTCCCGCCTGGCTTCCCAGACCGATTCCGACTTCATCGTCTTCTGCGGCGTCCATTTCATGGCCGAAGTGGCGGACATCATGTCCAACCCCAACCAGATCGCCGTCCTGCCCGACCTGGCCGCCGGCTGCTCCATGGCCGACATGGCCAACCTGGCCAAAGTCGAGCGCTGCTGGCGGGAGCTGGGCGAAGTGCTGA